>JBILXQ010000101.1:0-8104 GCA_044378375.1 Planctomycetota bacterium | reverse complement strand
CCGTGCGGAACGCAGCTGGCCGTCGTGCAAGGACAGTTCCAAAAGCCACGCTTCGGTGCGCGTTTCGTCCACACTGCCGCGCCACACGCGCGCCAGATTCCAAACGGTAGCGCCGCTGCACAGGGGCGTGGCGCTGTGCTCCAGCACGCTGCCCGCCAGTTCGCTAGGCCAAGGGTTCAGCGTGCCATCGGCAGAGAGCAGTCCGGCCGGGCCCGCGCTCCACACACAGCGTGGCGTACCACTCGACAGGTCGAGTGCCACCAGTGCATTGCCTGTGCTGGCGCGTGCGCGTCCCACTGCGGCAACCAAGCGTTCGGCAGTGCCTGCACACTGTGTGAAGGCCGGTGCGGTGCGCGCACCATGTGCGGGCAAGGCCGGTTCGTCCACGCCCAGTCGAGCCAGCTCAGCCGCACAGCGGCGTGCCAACGGGGTCTCGGTCAGTGTCCAGTTCTCTTGACGCTCGACCGCGTGCAGCAGCCAATCGCCGTGTTGCACCAGCACGGATCCGTCGGGCAATTCAAGGCCTGCGCCGCCTTGCCACGCAGGACCTCGCGCGGTGCGCTCCAGCACGGCAGTCAGCTGCCATAGCGCAGTGGAGTTTGCTGTGGCGGTTGTCTGAGGGGCAAACCACTGAGCGCGCGTGCGCATGCGTTCAGGACTGGCACCATGCACCTGCGCGCGTTCCAGCCAGCTGCGCGCGCGTTGCGTGTCGCCACTTTCGAAGGCCACATCGGCTAGCAGGAACGCTGCACGCACCGCAGCCTCTGTCGCTGGATACAGCTGTTCGATTGCGCTCCACGCGCTCACTGCCTGGCCGGCGCTGGCGACGCGCATGGCTGCAGCAGCTTGAGCACGCTCAGCCCACACGGCGCGCGCGTCTGCCGGCCATTGGGCCAGCCATTCGGCTGCGACTACCTGTGCAGCGGCGGAGTGTCCGCGTGTCAAATCTACTTCACTACCCTGCGCCATGCGTGCCAACAACAGGTCGCAGGCTGTGGTGGAGTCACCGCGCTGCAAAGCAGCTGCAACGTTCGCAAAGCCTAACGGCGTTGTGTCGTTGGTAGGCGCACCTGCCAACAAGCACGAGAGACAGCCGGCCTGCAGGCGAGGTGCGAGGCGCTGCAGTACCAATGTGCGCTCAACGCGCAGCCTGATCACTGATTGGAGTATCCAAATCTTGGGGCCGGTACTGCGCGCGCAAGCGACGCTGGCGCTCCAGATAGATCTCATCGTGGCGCGCATCGAGATGCGCCTTGACCAGTGCGCTCTCCGAACGGGCGGCTTCCTCACGCACGGCCAACACGGCGGCTGCGTCATCCAAGCGCTCGGCTTCTGACAACGACGGACGCAAGCCGCGCCACGCCACATGCGCAAAGAGCACCATCGGGATCCACACCGGCGCCCAATAGGCCACGCGCTTCCAACCCTCGCGCATCGGATGCACAGGGGTGGAGCTGGTCGCCTCTGCGGGAGCTGCGCTACTCGTCGTGACGTCGTCCATGCCTGCCTGCAAGATGCACATCTGGCGCAACAGACTCAAGAGTCCACCGCGCCAGATTTGCCGAGTTCCGCCTCGAGCTACTACGCGCCTACTGGGCCACTCTTCGTACGCCCATAGACCGCATGCGCTCCGAGTTCCTCTTCGATGCGCAGCAGGCGGTTGTACTTCGCGACACGGTCGGTGCGGCACGGCGCGCCGGTCTTGATCTGGCCGCAGTTGGTAGCCACCGCCAAGTCGGCGATCGTTGTGTCTTCCGTCTCGCCCGAACGGTGGGACGACACTGCGCGCAAGCCCGCGTTGTGCGCCATGGCGATGGCGGCCAAGGTCTCGGTCAAGGTGCCGATCTGGTTGACCTTCACCAGCAGCGCGTTCGCCGCACCTTCGCGAATGCCGCGCGCCAAGCGCTCGACATTGGTGACGAAGAGGTCATCGCCCACCAATTGGCACTTGGAGCCGATGGCTTGCGTCAACGACTTCCAGCCCTGCCAGTCCTCTTGATCGAAGCCATCTTCGATCGAGCAGATGGGGTAGCGCGCGGCCAGATCCACCCAGTACTGCACCATCTGGTCGGTGCTCAGGGTCTTGCCTTCGATGGTGTACTTGCCGTTGTGGAAGAACTCAGAAGCGGCGGCATCCAACGCGATGCGCACATCCTTGCCCGCCTTCAAGCCCACCTTGTCCACGGCTTCGAGCAACAGCTCGATGGCCGCGGCGTTCGAGGGCAGGTTCGGCGCGATCCCACCTTCATCGCCAACCGCGGTTGCCAGGCCCTTCTGCTTGGCGATCTTCTTCAAGGCGTGGAAGATCTCCGCGCCCTGGCGCAAGCCTTCCGAGAAGCTCGACGCGCCAATCGGCATGACCATGAACTCCTGCACATCGACATTGGTGTCGGCGTGCTTGCCACCGTTGAGCACATTCATCATGGGGGCCGGCAGCACATGGGCCGCGGCACCACCGAGGTAGCGATAGAGCGGCAGGCCACTTTCAGCCGCGGCAGCATGCGCGGTCGCCAACGAGACACCTAGAATGGCATTCGCACCCAAGCGCGACTTGTTCGGCGTGCCATCGAGCTCGATGAGTTCGCGGTCAATGGCTGCTTGGTCAGAGGCCTCCAAGCCCACGAGGTGCGTTGCGATCTCGTTGTCTACATGCGCGACCGCCTTGCGCACACCTTTGCCGCCATAGCGCGCATCGCCATCACGCAGCTCGCAGGCTTCGAAGGCACCGGTCGAGGCGCCGGACGGCACGCAGGCGCTGCCCGAGGCGCCGGATTCCAGAACGATGTCAACTTCGAGGGTGGGGTTGCCGCGCGAGTCGAGGATCTCGCGGCCGTGGATGTGGACGATGGCGCTCATGATGGGCTCCGATGGTAGGGGTTTCGGACGCGAGATGGAACCGCAAGCCTGAGGCGTTAGACTCGCACGCGGCCGTGAAGAAGATCCACCTGCTGCCGAACCTGCTGACCCTTGCGAATGCCTTCTGCGGCATTTTGGCGATCTGCTACGCCATCGATGCCATCCAAGCGGGGCAGTCGTCGCCCGAGCTGTTCTATAGCTTGCTGTCCAAGGCTGCGTGGCTGGTGTTCTTAGGCATGCTGTTCGATGCGCTCGACGGCAAGGTGGCGCGCATGGTGGGGGCTTCCAGCGCCTTCGGCGCCCAGTTGGACAGCTTCAGCGATCTGCTGTCCTTCGGCTTGGCTCCGGCCATCTTGGTCAAGGTGCTGGTCGAGCACGAAAGCGACCTGGTCGGGCTACCCATCCATCATCGCGTGACCTTCGTCTGCGCGGTGCTGTACACGACCATGGCCATTCTGCGCCTGGCGCGCTTCAACTTGGAGAACGATCCTGATCCCGAGGCGCACCGGCACTTCAAAGGACTGCCTTCGCCGGCTGCTGCGGGGGCCGTTGCCGCGTCCATTCTGCTGTACCTGGCCTTGCGTGCCCCGAGTTTGGAGCAGGCCGATGGGATGCGTACGCCGTTTGGTGCGCTGTTGAGCTTGGCTCCGTCCCTGCGCGACAGCGCGGCCTTGGGTTGGATGCTGCCCGTGTTGTTGGCCATGCTCGTGGTGTTCGGTCTCTTGATGGTGTCGCGCGTGCGCTATCGCCACATGATGTCCGCGCTGACTGAGCGGGGGCAGTTCTTCACCTTGGTCGGCGTGGCGATCGTGGCCATTCTGCTGTGGACCATGCCGGTGCCGGCGGTGTTCTGCGTGTTCATCGGCTATGCGGTGTTCGGTTTGGCGGGTGCTGCTAAGCGCAAGGTTGTAGGCGCTGGAGCAGTCAGTCACACGGACCACACAGGCTGAGGCAGTCATGCTGGTGGTGCGCAGGCAAGCGGCGATTGCTCTAGGCTCAAATGTGGGTGACCGTCAAGCGCACTTGACCTACGCCATGGAGCGTTTGCGCGCCTCGGCCGAGGTGCGCGTCCTGGCGGTGTCTACTTGGCTGGAGACGGCACCTGTCGGCGGTCCGTTGGGCCAAGGTGCCTACCTCAATGGGGCTTGTCTCGTGGACACCACTTTGGAGCCGCACGCGTTGCTCGATCTGTTGTTGACGATCGAGCAGGAGCGTGGACGCGACCGCGCGCGTGAAGAGCGCCACGGTCCGCGCACCCTGGATCTAGACTTGATCCTCTGCGGCGATCTGCAGCACGACGACGAGCGCTTGAGCCTGCCGCACCCGCGCTGGACCGAGCGCTTGTTCGTGCTCGAACCGCTGGCGCAGATCGCTCCTGACTTAGTGGATCCGCGTAGCGGCCGCACTGTGGCGCAACTCGCCGCACACGTACGTGCACAGGAACAACTGCCATGACGCTCGCTTTCGAAAGCGTGGCCGAGGCTCGTGCTTGGTTGTATGAACAACGCGCCTGCGGCTTGCGCATCGGTTTCGTGCCGACCATGGGCGCGTTGCATGAAGGGCATCTGGATCTCGTGCGGCGCGCGGCACGCGAGAATGATCTAGCCATCGTGTCGGTGTTCGTGAATCCGCTGCAGTTCAATGATCCCAAGGACTATGCGGCCTACCCGCGCACCTTTGCCGAGGATGTGCGCCTGCTGTCCACAGCAGGTTGCGCCATGGCCTTCACCGGGACTCTGGCTCAGTTCTTTCCGCACGAGCTGGATGCAGAGGGCAAGTTGGCTGCTGCGCATCGCGTGTCGCCGGGTCCCGCGGCTCTTGGCTTAGAAGGCGCGATGCGGCCCGGGCACTTTGAAGGTGTAGCGGCCATCGTGGATCGCCTGTTTGAGACGGTCTTGCCCGATGCGGCGTACTTTGGCGCCAAGGACTACCAGCAAGCGCAGGTGGTCTTGGATCTAGCGCGTCGTCGAGGTGGTCCTCGTGTGGTGGTGTGCCCCACGGTGCGAGAGGCGAGTGGCTTGGCCTTGAGTTCGCGCAATGCGCGCTTGTCGGCCGAGGATCGCCAGCGTGCGGCACAGATCTACCAAGCTTTGCGTGCAGGGCAGGCGGCTTGGGATGCTGGTGTGCGTGATGCAGAGGCTTTGCGCTCGACAGTGCTCGCGGTCTTGCAGCGGACCCCTGAGTTTCGCATCGAGTATGTGGCCCTGCGCGATCCCTCCAAGTGGAGCGCTGACGAACCGCAGGGCAGCCTGGCGCACGCCGTGTGCCTGGTCGCGTTGTGGTTGTCGGGTGTGCGCTTGATCGACAACTTGCGCTGGGATGCACCTGCGTGAAGCCGATCGCGAGCGTGCGCGTGCGGGCTCCGGCCAAGATCAACCCGTGGTTGCAGGTGCTCGGCCGGCGCACGGATGGCTTCCACGAGTTGGACCTAGGCTACTTGGCCATTGATGTGTGCGATGTGGTCACGGTGCACCTAGTGCGTCAACAGAACTTGACTGCACTCGCGTCGACCGCCGAGCGCATTCGCACACGCACCCATGGTCCGCTAGCGTCTCCCGACATCGTGGATGGGCCCAGCAATCTTGCTTGGCGCGCGGCGACCCTAGCATGGGAACAAGCAGCACTGTCTGGTTTGCCTTACACACGCGAGCCTGCAGTTGGCTTGCTGGTCGAACTGGAGAAGCACATTCCCTCGCAAGCGGGCCTAGGGGGAGCTTCGTCGGATGCGGCTGCCGCTTGGCTCGGTGCGCGAGCTGTACTAGGGCTAGGCGCACCAACGACCGCAGAGCAAGCCGCCTTCGCCGCGTTGGGAGCCGACTGCGCGTTCTTTGCCAGCGTACCCACCGGCTACGCGCATGGCCGTGGGCGAGGGGACCAGTTGGAAGTCTTGCCCGCGCGCTCGTGGCATGTGGGACTCCTCACTCCAGATGTGGGCTGTCCCACAGCGCATGTCTACGCGTCTCTGGGGCTAGTGCCGGGTGCGCCACAGCGGGCCGCTGTGGTGCCTCCTCGTGCGGGCTGGAACGACCTAGAGGCGCCCGCAATCCGTGTGCAGCCGCGCCTCAGTGTGTGGCGCGAAACACTGCTCGAGGCCGGTTGCGGTAGTTGGTTTCTCACAGGAAGTGGCTCATCCTTGTGCGGATTGTACGAGGACGCATCTGTGTGCCAGTCCGCGGTGGCCCGTTTAGGACAGGTGATTCGTCAGGCGCAACTGCAACCGCGTCTGCTGCGTAGCACTGTGGCGCGCGCCGGCTTGCATGTCGAGCCTCTCTAGGCGCCACACAGCTCTCAGGGTTCATCCTCACAGGAATCGCGGATTCCTGCACCGTCGGGCAGTTCCGCTTCGGACTCGCAGTTCGAGGCCCGTCCATCCACAGGACGACCGCGGCATGAACCTCACCGAGATCCGCATCAAGTTGCTTCAGTCCACGCGCGATAAGTTGCGCGCCTTCGCCAGCATCACGATCGATGACGCGCTCGTCCTGCGCGATGTCAAGATCATTGAAGGGCAGAAGGGACTCTTCGTCGCCATGCCTTCGCGCAAGTTGTGCGATCGTTGCCCCAGTTGCGCTGGCAAGAATCACATTCGCTCGCGCTACTGCAGCGACTGTGGCGCGCGGCTGTACGAAAGCCGCGGCGATCTCGATGAGCGCGGTCGACCGCGTCTCTATGCGGATGTGTGCCATCCGATCAACCAAGAAGCGCGTGATCTAGTCCAGCGCATGGTGCTGCGCGCTTATGAAGAGGAGCATGCCCGTAGTCGCGAAGCAGGCTATGTGGCGCAGAGCTTTGACGACTTGGACTACGACTACTTGGAAGAGAACGCCGAACACGAGGCACGCTAGTCGAGTTACGATGAGCGCACGGTGATTGTCGTATCCGTGCGTGGCTCAGACTTCGCAGACCTCGCAGCGCGTGCTTGGAACGCGCGCGAGGAAGGGGACATGCTGGAGTTGCGTTGCGACACCGAGCAGACCCCCGATGGCTTGATGGTGCTGCACGCACACGAGTTGCGCGCCCTGCGTGAGCGTGTGCAACGCCCGCTTGTGTTGGCGTTGAACGACGCGACCAGCTTCGGAGCCTTTCGCGGCAGCATGGCCACGCGTCAAGCGTGGATGCAGCTGTGTAGCGAGGCCGGTGTGGATTGGGTGGATGTGCCCTTGGCCGCGCTGCAAGAGTTGGGACCACGCGCGCTAGCTGCCACAGGGCACAGTCGGCGCATCCTCTCGCTGCACTCGGCGCCCTGGAGCAGCCAAGCTCAGGCTCAGCTGCAGGTACAGCAACTTGTGGCCGCAAGTCAGCCCGGTGATGTGCTGAAGCTGGTGCCTCAAGCAGACGACGGAGTGCAGGCTTTGCGGTCTATGGAATGGGGCGCTGCGGCTGCATGGGAAGGTCGTCGTCATGTGCTGTTTGCTAGCGGTGCTGAGGCGCAGTACACGCGTGTGCTGGCGCCTGTCTATGGCTCGGCTTGGGTGTATGCGCGTGCACAAGCGAGTGCTGCCACTGCTCCCGGCCAACTGACCGCAGCGGCGTTGCGGGCTGCGTGGCCCCGCGCGGGTTGCACACCTGCAACGCGCATGTTGGCAGTGCTCGGTGATCCCATTGCGCACAGCGTGTCACCGCAGGTCCACACGCGTGGGTTGCGCGAGCTCGATCTGGATGCGGTCTATGTGGCAGTGCGCTGTGCGGACCTCGCAGGCTTCGCGCAGCAGCTTGCGCCGCAATGGCGAGGATTGGCGCTGACCGCTCCGTTGAAGCTGCAAGCCGCGCGCTTGGCTAGTGAGTGCAGCACGCTAGTCACTCAAGCTGGCGCCGCGAACACTTGGGTACGACGTGCTGATGGTGCTTGGCACGCGCACAACACAGATGGCATTGGCTTAGAGCGTGCAGTGCAACGCCTGTGGCCGCGTGGTAGGCACACACGCATCACAGTGCTCGGCACAGGTGGTGCCGCGCGCACGGCTGTGTGGGCCTTGCACGGCATGAACTTGGAAGAGCCTGTGCGGGTGTGGGGGCGACGAACTGCCGAAGCGCAGGCGTTGGCGGCCGAAGCGGGTGCGAGTGCTTGGTCAAGTACGGACATCATCGAGTCCGACATGTTGATTGACTGCACCAGTGCAGCGCTGCGTGGGGAAGTGCCCTTGTCGCCAGCGCAGTACGCAGGCACACCGCATGTGATGGCGTCTACCTACAGACCCTTGGACACACCGCTGTTGCGTGCAGCGCGTGCGCGTGGCTGCGCTACTAG
>JBILXQ010000100.1:0-8112 GCA_044378375.1 Planctomycetota bacterium | reverse complement strand
AACCTGTGCGGAAGTTCATCAGCGCACCAGCGCCGATGAGCACCACTTCGGTCTTGATGGAAAGCGTCCACTTGGCCGCGGCTTTGCCGGCGATTTCAAAGGGCAAGGGCAGCGTGCCTGGCAACAAGCCGCTGCCGTTGAACACCTTGAGGTCACGCAGCAACGCGATGCCGCCAGCGAACAAACCGCTGAAGGCCAAGGCGCGCGCTTGCACCGCGCCTTCTTGCGCGCCACCGCCTGCATCGCCGTGCAGCGCACGCAGTGTCTCTGCCGTGGCAGTGCCTGTAGGGAAGGCGAGTTGCTCTTGGTTGATCAGCTGGCGCTTGATCGGGATGGCCGTAAGCACGCCCAACATCGCGATTAGCGCGAACCACAACACCATCGGGGCTGTGTCTGGGCGCACGGCCGTCACCATCAACAGCGCGCCGAAGGCCGCCATGTTGCCGCCGCCCGTCATGTAGCCGGCTCCTGACGCGACAGTGGTGAGCGCGTTGTTCTCGAGGATCGTCAGCGGCGTGCGCGTCAAGCGCGTGGCGGTCAGCAACCGGAAGGTGGCGAAGGCCAAGATGCCCGCCGTGATCGTGACGCCCATCGACCAGCCCGTCTTGAAGAACACGTACAAGTTCGACAAGCACATCACGATGCCGATCAAGGCACCCACCAAGGCCGCCCGGAGCGTCAACTGACGCTGCTCCCGGCGCATGACATGGGTGATCCAGTGTGACTCGGGATCGACGGGCTGGGGCGCTGACTGGGGGGCCTGGCTCATGTGCGCAGCGTACCCCCTTGCCGGCCCTTTCGCAGCATCCGGCAGGTACGGGTTGCGCGTGGCGCGTCAAGCGGCGAGGATGAAACGGTCGAAAGAGGCCTACCCATGAACTTCAACGCCCAAGCCCAAGCGAAGTACGCCAAGCAAGACTACAGCCCCAAGCGCCGCATTGAAGGTCTCGAGATCGTGGAGCTCAAGCGCTTCAACGATGACGGGGGCTCGATGTGTGAGCTGGGCCGCATGGATGAAGGTCTGCACAAGCAGTTGCCGGGCTTCATTGTGCGCCAGATGAACTACAGCGTGATGGAGCCCTTGGCGATCAAGGCTTTCCACCTGCACAAGCGCCAAACGGATGTGTGGTTCGTGCCGCCGACCGACAAGCTCTTGCTGGTCGTGGCGGATGTGCGCGCCGGTTCACCGACGGAGGGCATGGTGCAGCGCATCGTCCTGGGCGATGGCAACTCGCGCTTGGTGCGCATCCCTCCGGGCGTTGCCCACGGTGTCAAGAATTTGCGACCGGCAACCTGTGGCCAGATCATCTACTTCGTTGATGTGCAGTTCTCGGTCGACGAGCACTGTGACGAAGGCCGTTTGCCGTGGGATCACTTCGGCACGCAAGTCTGGGACGTCGAGCGCGGCTAGCCGCGTGCTCGCTGGTGGAGCCTACGGGATCCACTGCAAGCGATAGCCGTTCGTCTGGTTGTACTGCGCCGGTGTGCACCAAGGTGTGCGATCGGCGCAGCGCACTTGGTAGTGCAAGTCGCTGCCCGCAATGGCCGCCCCGCGCACGGAGAGCGGTGTTTCACCTGCAGTCGGATAGGTGGCGATTCCGTCGACCACCGGCCGTACCGCGAGCCTGCGCAGCGTGCCTGACACACACATCAGGCCATCGCCGAAGGGCAGGCCCCATGTCCGGCGGTGGGAGCCTTGCACGAAGACGGCGACGCCCGGAGGCAAGCCGCTGGCCTGCAGCTGCACGCTGTCAGCACTGAGGCTTGCATGGCCTGTGGCGCGCAGCCGCGAGCCATAGCCCAAGCTGTGTTTGCAGCCGCTCCACATGCCAAGCGGCATGTTGTTGCCACACGGGCAGAAGCTGCCGGATCCGTCACCGAAGCAGTAGGGCTCGCCGGTTGCTTCCGGGCTGCGCACCAGCTGGAAGCCATTCACTGCGGCTGTGCTGCCAAGTTCTCCTGACAGGTGCCGGGCGGCTACCGTCAGTCGGCCATTTGGTCCCACCCAGACGTGATGCACGCTATGTGTGACACCGGCAGCGTACGTTTCGCTCCACGCGGGACCGACGGAGCCGCCGCCTTCGAGTGAGCCGATGACATCGACCTCTACATAGGTCTCTGGCCACGCGTGCCAGCGGCGCGCGTAGGTGTAGAGCGTGTAGTTCCCGCTCACCAGACCATCAAAGGTCCATTGCGCAGTCGCTGCGTCACTTGTCGGGTGGTCGAGCTCGGCATAGTCGGCCATCAACAACTGGAAGTTGTCGAGCAAAGGTAGGGCAGGCTGCGGCTCGTAGTTCAACTCACCCGAACCGCCGATGCGCGTCAGCAGCACGCCAGATGGTCGTCCTTCGAGGTCATACAACTCTGTGGGAGCTGGTCCGCAGACCAGGTTCCAATGGCCGGCTTGGCCTGCTGCGGCGCCATAGGTCGCAGCGGGGGCACTGCTGGGTGGTGCACCCGCAGTCGACAGATCGATGTTGAGCCCCTGTCCCACGGCCGACGGGGCCGCGAGCGCGAGGCACAGGTACAGACGCATGGGTCACCTCCGGTCGCCCAGAGAGGGGCGTGACCACTTGCGTCATCGACACATCGCAAAGCCCTAATAAGACCGGATCCGGTGGGGTACCGGATCCGGGACTGTCAAGTAGACCAGACGGCTGATGCGGAGCCTTGGATCAGGGTCCCCAAGTGATGCTGTAGCCGTTGGTTAGGTTGAAGGTGCTAGCCGTGCAGAAGGCTGCCGCGTTGCGATACCAGACTTGGTAGTTGCGCGTAGCACCTGCCGGAACCACACCGCGCACAGAGACGGTCTGATCGCCGGTCACGGGGTACTGCGATGCACCACCGATGTTCGACTTGGTGCCCAAGCGCACCACCGTGCCGCTAGCACAACGCAGGCCATCACCGAACAACGCACCGGCACCTGCGCTGGTTTGCGAAGTGCCTTGGAAGTAGAGCGCGTTGCTGTTCGGCATGCCCGAACCAAGCAGTGCGACGGAGTCATTCGCGAGGCTTGCGAGTCCCGTAGCGCCCAACACGGCGCCCACGCCGAGCGAGCTCAAGCAACCGGCGTTGCTGCCCGCGGCCGAGTTATTGCCGCACGGACAAGCAGTGCCGGTGCCATCACCAAAGCAGTACGCCGTTCCCGGTGCGACCGGTGCGCGCACAAGCTGGAAGCCGTTGATGGAACCGTAGTTGGTGGTCGGCGTGTTGAGCGTGTCGGTGGTCACGACGAGGTTCGCACCAGCAGCCAAGGTCAAGGTGTGACGCGCGTAGGTGATCCCTTGCACGTGTGGCGAACCGCTCCACAAGGCAGGTCCCACTTGTTGTTGGCCTTCGTTGGCTCCCGCGACAGAGACCTTGGTGTAGTACGTCTGCGGGAAGTCCGGTGCGATCGCGTAGGTGTACACGGTGTAGTCACCAGGCAACAGGTTCGCGAAGGTCCAGACGATGCTGCCGCCGGGAGCGCCGAGGGATGTATTGCCTACATCGCTCGCGTCCTCGAGCAACAGGTCATCGTCGCCGATCCAGTTGGGATTGTTGATGGAGAAGTCTCCGAATCCACCTTGCGGTGTGACGGTCACCGGTGTTGCGACACCGCTGAGGTCACTCAAGCCCACGGCGACTTGTCCTGTGGTGCTGACGCCATTCCAGAAACCACTTTGTCCGGCACCTGCGCCGTACAGCGTGGACGGCAACGGGTGCGATTGGTTGGCGCCCACATCCAAGTTGAAGGACTGTGCGGAGGCGTACCCAGCAGTGCTGGCCATTAGGAGAGGGAGGAAGATGCGCATGCGCACCACGATAGCGCATCTTCGCGTTTGGTGGGGACTGTCAACCAGATTTCGACAGTCAAGCAGACTCGACAATCGCGATCATGCGCTCAAGGCTCGTGCGGGCATGGGCGACGATGTCCTGCTGTTCTTGGGCCGTGAGGCGTTCGCGCGAGCCCGTGACCTCGTTGACCACATCACCGGGCAGGACGCGATTGGACTCGGGCGCGCGTCCCTGCAGGAGCAGGTCCAGCATCCCGGCCAGGTGCGGCGGATCATTGCGGGCCATGGTGGCGCAGCCACACCCAGCAGCGGGGTAACCCGGCTCGGGGATTTCAGTTAGGTGCACAATCGCTACGCCGCGGGCAGCCGCTTGCTGGCGGGCGTTGCGCACAAAGTGGCCTTCGGTGCCGATGGCAATCTTGTCGCCCGGTTGAGCCTCCATCACGGCTCGCCACAGGTAGTCGGTCGAGCCCGAGCCATCGGCCGCGAGAACGGTATCCAAAGGCGATTCCGGGTGCACGAGGACGCGCCAGCCATGGCGCTTCCAGTACGCCACATGGTCAGGACGGAAGACCGTGTGCACGCCGCAGAAGCTGCCCCACAGGATCATCTGGGCGCGGTCCAGTGCCGCGAGGCCACCCTTGGTGTCATGAATACTGGCACCTGCCGTGAGGTCCTTGGGATCGGGCAGTTGCACCACTCGCGTGGGATCGAGGCCCAGCTTGTGTGCCGTGTTGCGCCCCAAGTGGTGATCCGGCACGAAGAGCACCTTCTTGCCTTGAGCGAGAGCCCAAGCCACCACCTTGTGCGCGTTCGAACTGGTGCACACCGCACCGCCGGTGCGGCCGGCGATGCTCTTCACGCGTCCGCCGGTGTTCATGTAGGCGATGACGCACAACTCATCGCCGTAGCGTTCGATCAAGTCCTCGGCGACCGGTGCGACCATCCAATCCTTGGCGAGCATCTCCATGGTGCAGCCAGCCTTGGGGTTGGTGATCCATACCGTTTGATCAGGCCGCGCAAGCAGCGCGATCGACTCGGCCATGAAGTGCACCGCCGACTCGACGATGTGCTTGGCATCGGGATTGCGCGCCGCTTGCAACGCCAACTGGTAGCTATCGGCGATGCGACCGCCATACCGCTCGACGAGCTTGACGATCTCGCCGCCCATGTAGAAGTGCGCCAACAGCAACAGCGACGGCCCAAAGTGATCGACAGCCGGAATGGCGTAGCGATCCAACCACGGCAGCACGGTACCTGGCTTGCGATCGGGCAACGCGAGGTACTCCTCTGCGTAAGGCTTGAACTCTTCTTGGTACCAGTCGAGCGGCAGGTCGGTCTGGCAAAGCGGGATCTCGGGGCGTAGGACGATGCCCGAAGGGCGCAGTCCAGCTGTCGTCGCGGCGCTGTTCATCTGCACCACAGTGTAGCGGCGCGGCGCGTACGATGGGTGCATGACGATCCTGGCTTTGTTGGGCATGGCGTTGCTGCGGTTCGTGGCTAACGTGCAGGAACCGGCGCAAGCACCCTTTGCCGAGGGCCATCACACCATTGGTGAGGAAGCCTCGCTCGCCACGACCACGCTGCTTGGCGAGCATCGAGCACAAGGAACCCCAGCTGCGCTGGTGATCAAGGGCGTACGACATGCCACGATCGACTTGTCGGCGCTCGTGTTGCGTGGCTGTGCAGACGGCACAGCCCGCGATCAGATGGAGGGCACCGGCATCCTCGTGTCGGACTGTGTAGGCGTCACGATCCGAGGTGGTGTGGTGCGCGGGTACAAAGTAGCGCTGCGTTTGGAGCGTTGCGTAGGTGTCGAGGTGGCAGGGCTCGCCGTGCCGGAGGGGCGCGCGATGCGTTTGCGCTCGAGTGACTGTGCCGAAGACGAGGCCGACTGGCTGTGGCCTCACAAGAATGACGAAGACGAGTGGGCGCGTACCTACGGTGCTGCGGTCAGTGTGGTGGATTCGCGAGGCATCAAGCTGCACGACATCCGTGTGCGCAACATGCAGAATGGGATTCAACTGGTGCGCACGCACAACTCCTTAGTGTGGGATTGCGATGCGAGCTTTCTCTCGGGCTGGGGCTTGGCCCTGTACCGCTCGAGCGGCAACACCGTCGCGCATAGCCGTTTTGATTGGTGTGTGCGCGGCTACAGTCACGAACGCTATTGGCGTGGGCAAGACTCCGCAGGCATCCTCTTGTTCGAACGCAGCAGTGACAACCTTGTATGGCGTACTTCGGCGACGCATGGTGGCGATGGCGTGTTCTTGTTTGCTGGTCGTGATCTCGTCGAAGGGCGGGCACGCGAGCGTGGCGAGCTCGATCCATCCGGCTCGGATCGCAACACCTTTGCGGAGTGCGACCTGTCCTTCGCCGTTGCGAACGCGCTGGAGTGCACCTTTAGTGATGACATTTGGGCCATTCGCAATCGACTAGACGGTGCTCACATGCATGGTGTGTGGGGCGGTTACTCGCGCCGCTTGGTGGTGCTGGACAACTCGATTCAAGGCACGCTGGGGCCAGGCATCGCCGTCGAGCATGGAGTGGATTGTGCGTATGTCGGCAACACCCTCGTGCGCAATGCGACAGGCTTGAAGCTGTGGTGGGACGAGGATCCAGAGCTAGTTGGTGGACCGTTCGGCCAAGCGCGCGATACGCGCTCGATCGGTGCGTTGGTGCTCGCGAATCGCTTTCGTGCCAACGCACTCGATCTTGATTGCACTCGGACCCAGCTCGCGTTCAGCGGCAACGACTACGAGCATGACGAGCGCAGTGCTCCTTGGTTTGAGTCCGCTGCTATGCACAAGGCCACGGGCGTACCGCGCTGGCGCGAAGATGGCTGCCAAGCAGCGCTGTTCGAGGGCGTGGAGCCGCAGTGGTTGCAGCGTGCCCGCAGTTGGACGGCTCCGGTGGGCCTGCCCGGTACGCCGCGCCGAAAAGCGGAGCGAGAAGGATTGGAGACCATCGTGATGGGCGAGTGGGGGCCATGGGACTTCGAGTCTGGCGAGCCGCGCCCTGCTCCTCGCGAAGTTGGCGGTCTGCTGCGAGGAATGAACTTGGATGCGCGCTGGTTCTCGTGGCAGGACGGCCCCGATCCGCGCACGGACCTTGAGGGCTGGCGCAGGCTCGCCGAGCAGCCTGATTACGCGGCCATAGTTGCGCTCTCGTGTGATCTGGTGTCCTTGCCGGAGGTCGAACAGATCGTGCGTCGTCCGCGCTGGGGGCTTGTCGCTAAGGGCCAGTTCCGCATTCACAAGGACCAACTGCTGACTCTGTCGGTGACTTCCGATGATGGAGTACGAGTCAGGATCGATGGTCGCGTCGTACTGGACGATTGGACCTGGCACGCGCCGAAGACGGACGAGGTCCTGTTAGGACTCAAAGCTGGCGACCACGAACTGCAGCTGGAGTACTTTCAGATCGATGGCGCACAGGCGTTGCGGCTAGAGCTGCGCGAGTAGGTAGCGTCCGGCTGCACAGTCAGGTTTTCTTGACATAGCATTGATCGCTCACGGTTCTAAGGGCATCCTACCGTAGCTTGGCGTTGGAAGGGTCCAGCGCGGCAGGTACCAAACTCCCCCCCGGAGACGAACGCATGGCTTCTTCTGTGGCCGCCCAGCAGGGCAGCACCTCCTCGGCACACGACCGGCTGCTGTTCCTCGGTTGCTTCATCGCGCTCATCACCACCTCGTTTGGGTTCATCTTGCGCGCGATGACGCTGGACCAATGGGGCGTGCAGTTTGCGCTCAGCGAGACGCAGAAGGGCGAGATCTTTGGTGCAGGCTTGTGGCCCTTTGCCATCTCGATCGTGCTCTTCAGTCTCGTGATCGACAAGATCGGCTACGGCAAAGCAATGGTGTTTGCCTTTGTATGTCATGCCGCCTCCGTGGTGCTGACCGTACAAGCGCAGGGCTACTGGGATCTGTACTGGGCCAACTTCATCGTGGCGTTGGGCAATGGAACGGTGGAGGCGGTCATCAATCCAGTCGTGGCCACCATGTTCCGCCGCGAGAAGACCAAGTGGCTGAACATCTTGCATGCTGGTTGGCCAGGTGGCCTTGTGCTGGGCGGTTTGGTGGCGATTGCCCTCGGTGATATCGCGTGGACTACGAAGTTCTGGCTGATTCTTGCGCCGACCGTGGTCTATGGCTTGATCCTCATGCGCGTGCGTTTCCCTGTCCAAGAGCGCGTAGCGGCGGGCGTGGGTTATGTCGACATGCTGCGTGAGCTAGGGGCCCTCGGTGCCTTTGTGGTGCTCGGGCTTGTGTTCGCCGAGTTGGGTCGCGTCTTTGGCTGGAGCCCGATGATGGCTTGGGGATCGGCTGCTGCGGTC
>JBILXQ010000099.1:0-8164 GCA_044378375.1 Planctomycetota bacterium | reverse complement strand
CTGGCGGGAGCGGTGGAACTCGGCGGCAGTTCGCCGCTGATGAAGCGCCTCGCGGCACAAGTGAGTCAAGCTGCGCGCAGCGATTCGTCGGTGCTGATCACAGGAGAGAACGGTGCTGGCAAGGAAGTGGTCGCGCGCGCATTGCATGCCGCGTCGCCGCGCGCGGACGGTCCCTTCGTCGTAGTCAACTGCGCCGCGATTCCCGAAGACCTAGTGGAAAGTGAACTGTACGGCCACGAGAAAGGTGCCTACACCGGCGCACATGAGCGGCGCATGGGACATTTCGAAGCGGCGGATGAAGGCACGCTGTTCTTGGATGAAATCGGTGACATGCCTCTCGCCGCGCAGGCCAAGTTGCTGCGCTCGTTGGAGCGGCGCGAAATCGTGCGCGTCGGCGGAGTGCAGCCCATCAGCGTCGACATTCGCGTGCTCGCGGCGACGAATGCTGATCTGGAAGCAGCAGTGCAGTCGGGTGCCTTCCGCATGGACTTGTACTATCGCTTAGCCGTGGTGCCGCTGCGTGTGCCGCCGTTGCGCGAGCGCCCCGAAGATGTGCCGCAACTGGCGCAGCGTTTTTTGGCGCAGGTGGCCGCGCGCGACGGTCGCAGACCACAAGCACTCGACGAGAGTGCCTTGGCGTTTTTGGCTGAACAAACGTGGCCGGGCAATGTGCGTCAACTGAAGAACTTGCTCGAAGCCGCCACGGTGTTGTGCGATGCGCCGGTGTTGTCGCGCAGTGATCTGGAGGACATCACGGCTACACAAGCCACGCGCAAGACAACTGGACACCACGCCAGCACTCCGGGTGCAGAGGCCGCGTATGCAGCCGCCACCTTTGAAGAGTTCAAAGATCTGTCAGAAAAGGAATACCTGCGCCGCAAGTTGGCCGAGAACGAAGGCAATGTGAAGCGCACAGCAGAACGCCTCGCGATGCAGCGCAGTCACTTGTACAAGAAGATCGAACGCCACGGCTTGCGCTGATACCCACGCACCAAAAGCCAACGCGGCGCGCAGTCCATCATGGACCACGCGCCGCGTTGCGCTTCACTCGTCGAGTGCGATCAGGGCAGCTTGAGCTTCATGCCGACCTTGATGGCCTCAGGCTTCGCCAAGCCGTTGAGTTGCTGGATCTCTTTCCAGCGCGAACCATCGCCCAGCTCCTTCTTGGCGATCGTCCACAACGACTCACCGCTCTTGACCACGTGCACTTTGCCGCCGGTCGTCTTCGCAGCGGCCGACTTCGTGTTCGAGGCAGCAGCCTTCGTCTCCTTCTTCGCCGGCTTGGCCACCGGCTGCTCGACCACGGGTGCAGCTTGCGGTTCCACGTCAGCGATCGTGCCATTGCCTTCAGCGGCGGGCGGCACAGAAGCATCGGCGTACACCGGCACCATGATGCGATCACCAGGCTGCAAGTCTTCACGACCAGCATTGGCATCACGCAAGAGCGTCAACAACTTCCAGTCGCCGTAGTACGTGTTCGACACGAGACGATACGAATCGCCTTCGCGCCAGGTGTACAGCTTGAAGTTCGGCAACACCGAATCTTCGAGGCCGTCCATCGTCTTCAAGATCGAACCGGCAGGCATTTGCTCCTGCGGTGCAATTTTCGACGTGTCAACTGCATTTGACAACGTGCCGACATTGACCGGCGGCGTCGGCAGCATGTCGCCCTTGGCGACGGCGGAGTGCTGATCCATCGGAGCCTGCGCGGTCATCGGCTGAGGATTGCCCCCAGCATCAACAACTGCGGGATCATCCATCGTGACGGACACGACCAGGATGAGGGCCACGAGGAAGAGGACCGAGAGGACGACGAGTTTTTCGACCTTTCCCATTTGGGTGTCCCCGAGGCGGCGCGGACCGTCGGGGCGTGAGCGTAAGCGCTTCTTGGAGAGGAGTGTGTCTTGCCCTCAACGACATGCTGAGGACGCTTGCCTTATCTGAACTGTTACAAGGCAAGTCAATAGGGCAATCTTCCTAACCCCCTACCAGTGCTCGTGGTTGGAGGTGCTCCTCACGCGCTCGGCGGTAGCCACTCGACGACCTCTCGGGTGGTTCCAGAGCTACGCCCTAGGTACAACAAAGACCCTCAGTCCATGGCGTCCTCCTCCCCCTCGACTGCGACCTCGACCAGCGTGCGATGGCTGGTCCTCGCCACGCTTGTGCTCCAGCTGTGGGCCGTGTCGCGCATCGAGGGTTACCAGATCGCGGACTCGGTCGAGTTCATGGAGCGCGCGCGCGCCTTCGTGCGCGGCGAAGAAGTGGTCGACGCCTCGGTCATCCGTCCGTTCGGCTTCTCCTTTCTGTTGGTGCCCTTCTTCGCCGTAGCCGACTGGCTGGGCTTCGCTGACCAGCGCATGGCCATGCCTGCGATCGTGGGCTTGCAGATGTTGCTGGGCGTGCTCTTGGTGGTGGTGACCACGCGCGTCGGTACGCGCCTCGGCACACCGACCGTCGGTGTGGTGGCTGGTGCGCTAGTAGCTGCCAACCCCGTCTTCCTGCAGTACTCCACGCAGCCGGTCTCCGGGCTCGCTGCAGGGGTTTGCGTAGGACTCGCCTTGGATCACTTGCTGCGCGCACGAGAACGAGATTCGGGCCGTGACCCGCTGTGGGCCGGACTGTGGCTCTCTGCTGCGTTCGTGATGGCCTACCAGACGTTGCTGGTGGTCTTCGCCGTCGTCTTCGTGCTGCTGCTCCTCCGCGGCTGGCGACGGCGCAGCGAGTTGCTGTGGGTGCTGGCCGGCTTGACAGTCGGCCTGTTGGCCCAGTCCCTCATGGACTGGATCATGTACGGCAGCTTCGGCGGCAGCTTGATCAACTACCTCGCGGCGAACGTAGGCAGCACGATCGTCAGCAACCTCTACCGCCTCTACTTGCTCGTGGGTTGGGAGCCGCTCAAGGCTCTGGCCGCGTATGTGTACGACATCGAGCAAGGGCTGCTCGGTCGCGGCGAATGGGTCCCCTCCGGCACACCGGAGGCGCGCGCGCTGATGAGCCCGTGGTTCTATGTGCACGAGCTGCCCCACATGCTGGTTTGGCCGGCCATTGGCGCTTTGGCACTGGCGCTGCCGCGCTTGCTGTGGAGCCGCAGCCGCGCGGCATGGCTCTTGGCCTTGGTGTTCGCCATCAATGTGTATGTGATGAGCCATAAGGGTTCGAAGGACTTCCGCTTGTGGTTGCCGCTCCTGCCGCTGATGGCACCGCTGGCGGCGTGGGGTGTGGAGTGGTTGTGGCAAGTGCTGCCCAGCCCGCGCGGTGTGCGCTTGCTGCGCGCGGGGTTCCTGACCGCAGTGTTGGTGCTGTCGCTGCACGAGCTGCAAGCGTTGAACACACGCAAGTACTCGGGCTACTTGCGCGCCATGGAATGGCTGGATGCCTTCGCCGCCTCGCGGCCAACGCACGCACTCTCACCGCATGACCCTAGCGGACGACCTGGGACTTTGGCGGTCGCCAGTGCCTACAACTGGGCGGTGTTCTTGCGCCATTCACCGCGTGTGCACTTGGTCAAGTTGCCCGCGCAGATGAACATGTGGAAGCAATACCCCCGGCGCGAAAACGGCCGCGTGCGCGAGCACGAGGAGATCCTCGCCACGCTGGAGGAGTGCGATGCGCTGATCCTGCACATGGGTGTGCTGGCGCAAGATGCGCGCTTGGGTGCGCACATTGCACGCGACTTTGATGCCGCAGCCGCGTTCTGGGACCAAAGTGTGTACGAGGAGCTGGGCGCTGTGCTGGTGTTCGTGCGCAGGGACCTGTGGCGCGGTGGGCGCTTGGTCGAGCGCACCGAACCCGCTCGTGCGGCGGAACGGTTGGCTCAGCTGAGTCTGCGTGGCACTGCCATGGACTTCGTGTCGCGCGACGGCACGGAGCGCGTGCGCTTGCACGGCTTTGAAGTGCAACAGTTGGCGGCTCAGGACCTGTGGTGGATCACCTATCACTGGACGCCACTCACGCCTCTGTCGCGCGATTGGACGATCGTCGATCGCTTGAGCGATCCCGAAGAGCGCGAAGGTTGGCAGAACGACCACCATCTGACGGCGGGGCGTGTGCCGCGGGCGGAGTTCGTCCCCGGTGAGCTGCTGTCAGAGGGCTTCCTCTTGGCGCCGGCTCATGCGCCCTTTGAGCGTGGCGTGCAACCGCGCTATTTGGGAGGACCGTGGCGTGGAGGCGACCTGTTGCCATTGAGCTTGTGGCTGGGTGTGCGCGAGCTGGCCCCGGGTCCCGAGGGCAGCCCCGCGGTGGTGCTCGACACCCTCAACCCGGCACCCGTCGCTGGCTCGGCCTGGACGCCGCCCGCGGAAGGCGAGCGCGCCGGCAGCTCGGGGACGCGTTGGACACTCGACGGCCTGATCCATGTAGGCTCGATCCTGCTGCCGACGCGCCCGGATGCGCGCCTGAGCGCGGACGAGCAGTGGCGCATGCAACGCTAGTGCAGCCTGAGCGTTGCAAGCTCTTCCCTGCTATCCCTTGAGCAGGCCTTGGCGCTCCCCTATGCTCCTGTTCCATGCACGCACGCATGGCAGGCCGCTCGCTCTCGCGCCACACCGTCACACGCTGGCTTCTGCCGCTGACGCTGGCCCTCTCTGCGGTCGTCGTCCCTGTTGCGCTACCGGGCTGCTCTGGCCCCAGCCAAAGCGGGTCGGACTCCGCCAGCACAGCGCAACCCCGTGCCTTGCGTGTGCGTTGGCGCATCTACTCTTCGAACCAGAATCTGTGCTTGGCGAGCCAAGGTGCGCAAGACCGCACCGAGACCTACTCGAAGGCTGTGCCCATCGATGCGGCTGGCACCAAGATCGCGCCGGATGAAGTGGTGGCGGCCATGATCGAGTTCCTCGATGACAACGGCCCCAAGTTCATCGCCGGCACGGCCCCCACGACAGGTGGAGCGTACACACAGTCCATCGAAGTCGAAGCCGCCGGCGCAACGCGCTACATCGCCGTGGGCAAGGGCTCGCCGCTCGACGACCAAAAGCGCTTCCAGGAATGCTGGAAGGCCTTCGCCAGCGTCTACAACCAGACCTACCAACTGCAAACCGTCGAAGAAGCTCCCGATTGGCAGAGCCAGAACGATGTGTTGCGCGCGCAAAAGGCTCGCAGGACGCAGTGATGAGTGTCCAGTCGTTTGGACAGAGCGCGCCGGTGCGTGCAGTAGCCCCTATGCGTGCAGTTGCCATCGTGCCTGCACGGTTGGCGAGCACGCGCTTGCCGGAGAAACTGCTCTTGGCAGAGACGGGCACGGCGCTGTTGGTCCATACCTTGCAGAATGCACAGGCCAGCGGAGGGTTTGCGTCAGTGGTGGCAGCGTGTGATGACGAGCGCTTGGCAGGCGTGGTGCGCGCGGCAGGCTTCGAGGCCATCGCAACACGCATCGATCACCCCAGCGGCAGCGACCGCATTCGCGAAGCGTGGGACAAGCTCGCTGCGCGCGGACTGCAGGCAGAGGTCGTGGTCGGACTTCAAGGCGACGAGCCCGAGCTAGCCCACGACGATGTGCGCGCGCTGTTGCAGGCCTTCCACTCACCCGAGGTGGAAGCAGGCACCTTGTGCTGTCCGCTGACTGAGGCTGACGACGCACACTCACCCAGTGTCGTCAAGGTCGTGCGGTCAGCCGCGGGTGATGCGTTGTACTTCTCGCGTGCGGCCATCCCCGCAGCCAGTCATGGCAGCGCCGCGCCGCAGCGTTTGAGGCATGTGGGTGTGTATGCCTGGCGCCCGACGGCGCTGGCACGCTTTGTCACCCTGCCGCGCGGTGTGCTGGAACAAGTAGAGAATTTGGAACAACTGCGTTGGTTGGAACACGGTGGTCGCATGCGCGTGGTGAATGGCACGCGCGGTCCACGCGGTGTCGACTTGCGCGACGACTACGAGGCCTTTGTGCAGCGCTGGCGCGCACGCACACTAGAGAGCAGCGCGAACTAGCATCCACATGACGAAACACATCTTCATCACCGGCGGAGTCGTGTCGAGCCTTGGCAAAGGCCTCACTTCAGCAGCGATCGGCATGATCCTCGAGCGGCGTGGCTTGAAGGTCTCGATGCAGAAGCTCGACCCGTACATCAACGTCGACCCGGGCACTATGAGCCCGTTCCAACACGGGGAAGTCTATGTCACCGATGATGGCGCGGAGACGGACCTCGACTTGGGTCACTACGAGCGCTTCACCCACGCCAAGCTGACCAAAGCCTCGAACTTCACCACGGGCAAGATCTACTCGCAGGTCATCGCCAAGGAACGCCGCGGTGACTACCTCGGCCGCACGGTGCAGGTGATTCCGCACATCACCGATGCCATCAAGGAGGCGATCCACGAAGGTGTGGGCCAAGCCGATGGCAAGCCTGTGGATGTGGCCATCACCGAAATCGGCGGCACGGTAGGCGACATCGAGTCCTTGCCGTTCTTGGAAGCTGCGCGCCAGTTCGCGCTTGAGAAGCCGCGCGGCGATGTGATCTTCGTGCACCTTACGCTGTTGCCGTACTTGCGTGCGTCAGGCGAGATGAAGACCAAGCCCACGCAACAGTCGGTGGGCAAGTTGCGCGAGATCGGCATCCAGCCGGACATCCTGATCTGCCGCACCGAACAGCCGATGACGCGCGACATGGCGCAGAAAATCAGCTTGTTCTGCAATGTGCGCCCGGAAGCTGTCGTCGAGGAGCGCGATGTGGACTTCTCGATCTACGAGGTGCCGAAGGACCTCATCGAAGCAGGTCTGGATCGCCTCGTGGCCGAGCGTCTGGGTTTGCCGCTCGATGTGACCACGCGTCTCGATGATTGGCGCACCATGCTGGCCGACATCAAGGCGACCAAAGACACGTGCGAGATTGCCATCGTCGGCAAGTACATCGAACTGAACGATGCCTACAAGTCGATCTACGAATCGCTGTCGCACGCCGGCATCGCGAACAAGTGCAAGATCGTGCTGCGCAAGATCCGTGCAGAGGATGTCGCCAGCGCAGGTTTGAAGCTGCTCGAAGGCGTGGATGGAATCCTGGTGCCGGGCGGCTTTGGTGAGCGCGGCATCGAAGGCAAGATCGCCGCGATTCGCTACGCGCGCGAACATGGCATCCCCTTCTTCGGCATCTGCCTTGGCATGCAGTGCGCGGTAATCGAGTACGCGCGCGATGTACTGGGACTTGAAGGTGCGCACACGTTGGAGCACTCACCGCACTCGCCGCATCCGGTCATCTCCTTGATGGAAGGCCAAGAGGGCGCGAACAAGGGCGGAACGATGCGCTTGGGGGCCTACGCCTGCCGCTTGGAAGCAGGTTCCCTCGCCCAACGCTTGTATGGGCAGACCATGATCAGCGAGCGCCACCGCCATCGTTACGAGTTCAACAACGACTACCGTGCGGCCTTCGCGGCCTCGAAGATGCGTGTCTCGGGCCTCAATCCGGAGCGCGACTTGGTCGAGATCGTCGAGCTTGAGGGCCATCCCTTCTTCATCGGTGTGCAGTTCCACCCCGAGTTCAAGAGCGCACCGCTAACGCCCCAACCGGTCTTCAAGGGCTTCGTCGCGGCTGCGTTGGCTCAGTCCAAGGCCAGCGGTTCTGCGCTGCGTCGCGCCATGGAATTGTCATGATGGTGCGCGCATGAACGACGAACTCGAAGACGCGCGTCCGGCCTCACAAGTTCCGCTACCTGGCGGCGACTTCCGCATGTTCGCGACTCGGCTGTCGTACCAGCTGTTGATTTCGCTCGGGTTGGTAGAGAACCCGGTGACCCGCAGTTCGCAGCCGAATCTGGAGCACGCGCGCATGCTGCTGGATGACTTGCGCATGCTGCAGGACAAGACGATGGGCAACTTGGAACCAGACGAGCAGGCCTACCTCGACAAGCTCATCTCGGATCTAGGCGCACACTACGCACGCATCAAGGGCGCGTAGATACTTCGCGCGCGCAGCGTCATTCAGGAGCTGCACGCAACTCGAGAAGTGTCAAGCGTACTGGCGCGGTGCACTTGATTTGCAGCCCTAGGCGTCGTGCACCAGCCAGTGCAGGGGCGAGCAACACGACACTGCCTCCTCCCGCCTCTCGTTCGACAAAGCGCAGATCCGCGCGGTCGTACTCGCTGTCAGGTGTTGCGGACGCCAGCAAGGCGAAACGCACTGGTGCGCTGCTGTTCCAATCCACACGCAGCGCCCGCAACGCAGAAGGCGAGCGCCAACCA
>JBILXQ010000098.1:0-8183 GCA_044378375.1 Planctomycetota bacterium | reverse complement strand
CGGCCTCAACTCAGGGATGATGATCGTGCAGGTGGCGGCGGCCTCGCTCGCCAGCGAGAACAAGTCGCTAGCTCATCCCGCCTCGGTCGACACCATTCCGACCAGCGCCAACCAAGAAGACCATGTTTCCATGGGGCCCATCGCGGCGCGCAAAGCGCTGCAAATCGCGCGGCATGTCGAGACGATTGTGGCTATGGAGTGGCTGTGTGCTGCACAAGCACGCGAGTTCCATCCCGAGCTGCGCGCCGGTGATGGTGCCGAGGCCGCGCATGCGTTGTTGCGCAGCAAGGTCGATGCCTTGATCGGCGATCGTTGGCTGCACGACGACATCGAAGCTGCGCGAGAGATGGTCGCTTCGGGCGCGCTGCGCGCTGCGGTGGAAGCCGCTGTGGGCGCTCTGCGCGTCTAGCCGCGACGCAGTCGACGTCCTAACGCCTGCCAGATCGCATCCAACTCGGTGAAGCGCAGCAGCTTGGCCAGCAGCGCAAAGAGCAGCGTCGTGCTCAGGCCGTTGCAGCCCAGCGTCACCAGTGTCGGCAAGTCTAGCCCTTCGAGCCATTGCGCCACCGCCGCAGCCGGCACGCCCGCGGTGAGCGCGACCAGCACCAGCTTGCCCAAGAAGAGCGACATGCCATCGCCGCCACGCTGCGCACCGCGGCGCAGCCACTCGCGCTCCAGCCACACATGCAGCCCCGCGGCATAGACGCTGATGGACAGCGCACCGGCGGCAGCGATGCCTTCGAGTCCATACAGCTCGCGCAAGTGCGGGTACACACGCAAGCCCACCAACGCGATCAGCGTGCCCAGCAACGCCGGCGGCCAGGTGCGCCCCAAAGCGTAAAAACCGCGTGACAACAGCGGCTGTGCAGTCCAAGCAGCCAAGCCCAGGGCTCCCACGCGCACAGCACTGACAATCGCTGCCGCATGCTCTGGTGTGGTGCGTGTGGTGCCCACCAGCACGTTGACGGCTTGCGGCGCCGCGCACCACAGCACGAGGGCCGAGTACACGCCCACCAACAGCATGGTGCGCGTCGCCCGGCGCACCAAAGCGCGCGCTTCGGCGTGGGCTCCTGTGGCGACATGACGCGCCACCACGGGATAGGTGGCCACGCCGGCCACGAAACCGAACGCACCCATCGGCACACGCAACAGCGTGCGTGCATACCCCAAGACGGCGATGGCGCCTACATACAGCAGCGCACCTTCGCGTCTTTGGAACCACTCATCGGCGACCACGATCGAGAACCCGATCATGATCGGCAGCGAACGCACCAAGTACGCGCGCAGGTCACCATCGCGCGGTGCAAAGTCGAAGCGCAGGCGCAAGCCCAGCCGCTGGGCTGCAAGCACCGGCACAAGGAAGGGCCCGAGCACACTGCCTGCTAACGCGCCCCAGCAAAAGCCTTCTACATCGCCGCCCCACAGGCCGCCCGCGATGATGCCGAGCGTGTAGACCAGCGGTGCCAGAGCCGGCGCGGCGTGACGATCGCGCGCTTGCAGCCAAGCGGACACCAAGCCGCCGAGCACATGGAAGATCTGCGCCGGCAGCAGAATGCGCACCAGGGCCGCAAGATGTGCCTGTCGTTCGGGTGCCATGCCCGGCGCGACCAAGTCGAGCAAATGGGGTGCTGCGTACCACAACAGCGCAGTGGCACTGACAAGTACACTGAACAACAGCGTGCCCACGCGTTGGAACGAGCGTTGAGCTCCTTCCTCATCGCCCTGCGCCAAGTAGCGCGCCGCAATCGGCAGGTACACGACGGTCAACGCGCCGCCCGCCAGCAAGTAGTTGAGGAAGTCGGGGATCGTAAAGGCCGCTTGCCACAAGTCGCCGTCGCCCGTCGTGCCCAGCGTGCGCCCCACAACCAAGTCGCGCACCAAGCCGATCACGCGCGACAAGACCAGACTTGCGCCCCAGATGGCGCTCGCCACGGCAATCGACCGACCGGTGCTCTGGGTGGGTTGCAAGGTACGCATCCTGCGCCAGATCGACTGTCCGCTCAACAGCCTCGATTTCGCAGCTTGCAGACTTCCCCGCGGCGCGCTGCAGCTTCACAATGCTGGATGACGAGGTTTGACCTATGACGATCACCAGCACCAAGACCGCCCTCGGGCCCCTGCGCGCATCCGATGTCCCCACTGGCCCGCAGTACGCACCCCGCGGCAGCGAGCGCCGTTGCAAGAGCTGGGCGGCCGAAGCGGCCATGCGCATGCTGATGAACAACCTCGACCCCGAGGTGGCCGAAGATCCCGCGAACCTCGTTGTCTACGGCGGCATCGGCAAGGCCGCGCGCGACTGGCCGTCCTTCCAACAGATCATTGCCACGCTGACGCGTTTGGAGCCGGACGAGACCTTGCTGGTGCAATCCGGCAAGCCTGTCGGTGTCTTCAAGACGACCGAGCAAGCACCGCGCGTGTTGATCGCCAACTCGAACCTCGTCGGTCGTTGGGCGACTTGGGAGCACTTCCGCGAGTTGGAAGCGAACAACAAGATGATGTACGGCCAGATGACGGCCGGCTCGTGGATCTACATCGGCACGCAGGGCATCTTGCAGGGGACCTATGAGACCTTTGCGGCCTCGGCAGCCAAGCACTTTGGCGGCACGCTCGCAGGGCGGTTGGTGGTGACTGGCGGTTTGGGTGGCATGGGCGGTGCGCAACCGCTGGCCGCGACGATGAATGAAGGCACGTTCTTGGCCGCGGATGTGGATCGCAGCCGCATCCAAAAGCGCTTGGACACGCGCTACCTCGATGTGATGGTCGAGAACATTGATGCGGCCATCGACCTCGCCCTCAAGTGGAAGAGTGAGAAGGTCGCCAAGTCGATCGGTGTGCCGTGCAACATCGTCGACCTGCTCCAGCGCTTGATTGAGCGCAACATCACGCCTGATGTGCTGACGGACCAGACCAGCGCGCATGATGCTTTGACGGGGTATGTGCCCAGCGGCATGACCATCGAGCAAGCGGCGATTCTGCGCCGCGAAGACCCCAAGCAATACGAAGAGCGCTCCTACGCCACGATGATCGAGCATGTGAAGCTGATGCTCGAGCTGCAAAAGCGCGGCGCGGACACCTTTGACTACGGCAACAACCTGCGCGGCCACGCCAAACAAGCCGGCTTTGAGGGCGCGTTCGGCTTCGAGGGCTTCGTGCCCAAGTACATCCGGCCGCTCTTCTGCGAAGGCAAAGGCCCGTTCCGTTGGGTCGCGCTCTCGGGCGATCCGGCCGACATTGCCGAGACGGATCGCATCGTGGCCGAGCTCTTCCCGCACGACAAGCCGCTGTTGCGTTGGTTAGACATGGCGCAGAAGCGCATCGCCTTCCAAGGTCTGCCGGCGCGCATCTGTTGGCTGGGTTACGGCGATCGCGCCAAGGCCGGACTTGCGTTCAACGAGGCGGTGCGCACGGGGCGTGTCAAAGCACCGATCGTTATTGGGCGCGATCACCTCGATTGCGGCTCGGTGGCGAGCCCCAATCGCGAAACCGAAGCCATGAAGGACGGCACCGATGCGGTGTCCGACTGGGCGATCTTGAATGCGATGGTCAACATCGCCTCAGGTGCTTCGTGGGTCAGCTTCCATCATGGTGGCGGCGTCGGCATGGGCTACAGCTTGCATGCGGGCCAGGTCACGGTGGCTGATGGCAGTGCCCAAGCCGCGGCCGCGATCGAGCGTGTGCTCACTGCGGATCCGGGCATGGGCGTCATCCGCCATGTCGACGCCGGTTACGACGAAGCATTGACTTGCGCTCAGCGCAAGGGCGTCGACATTCCTGGCAGCACCAGCTGACGCTTAGCGCACATCTGGATCGAAGGGCAAGCGCGCCACGACGCCGGTGTTGCCGGCCAGCGCTTGCACGCGCGCCAACATGCGCGCGGCTTGCATTGCCGGTGTTTGCTCCATGCGCGCAAGGTCAGGTCGACGCTCGTCGATCAGATCCTCCACGAGCTGATCGATCCAATCGAGCTGCTTGCGTTGCACGCGCACGCCCGCCGAATCGGGCAGCTCCGCCGCTGTGCGCGCCAGCTCAATCGCCTCGTCCAAGCCGCCGAGCTCATCCACAAGGCCCAATTCCTTGGCTTGCACGCCTGACCACACGCGACCCTGGGCAATCTCGGCGACCTTGCTCTTGTCGAGCTGCCGGCCATCGGCCACCAACACCAAGAAGCGCTCGTAGATGTCGTCCACATGCGCCTGCACGCGCTCCAGCTGCGCGGCGGTCTTGCGGCGCATCAACGAGTCCCAACCAGCCAGCTCGCTAGTCGAGACGCTTTCCGAGCGCACACCGTGCTCCAAGGCGAACTTCTCGACGTTGGGCAGCATCCCGAACACACCGATCGAGCCCGTGATCGTCTCCGGATGCGCCACGATCTTGTTGGCGTTGGCGCTGATCCAATAGCCACCCGAAGCCGCCACCGCACCCATCGACACCACGACCGGCTTGCCCATGCTGCGCAGTGCCAAGATCTCTTGACGGATCGCTTCCGATGCAGTTGCGCTACCGCCCGGTGAGTCCACGCGCAGCACCACTGCGGCGACATCCTCATCCATACGCACGGCACGCAAACGCGCCGCCAGATCGTCGCCTCCGATGCCGCTGCTCGACGAGCCGTCGACGATCTCGCCCTGCGCTTGAACCAGCTCGATCACGCGGCCTTTCGGCTGCTTCTTGCGCGTCAGCTTGGCGTAGCGCACCAAGTCCACTTGCGGCAAAGCCTCGTCGGGGTCGACACCCACGAGGCTCTTCATGTGGGCCAGCGCCTCACCAAACGGGCCGAGCTTGGTCACCCACTTGCGCGCCAGTGCATCGCTGCTGGTCACCAGACCATCGCGCTTGGCCGCGGATTGCAGCTCTTCCAAGGTCGTGCCACGCGCCTTGGCAATGTCGCTGTAGATCGTGGCCTCGATGTCCGTCAGCATCCCGGAGAGCTGTTCGCGGTTCTCGGCGCTCATCGACGAGCGCATGAAGGGCTCGACCGCCGATTTGTACTTGCCCACGCGCGTGACCTGCACCTCGATGCCGTACTTGGCCAACATGTCGCCGAAGTAGGGGACCTCGATCGAGAAGCCATCGATGAGCACCATGCCCATCGGCTCCATCCAGATCTCGTCGGCCGCCGAAGCGAACCACAAGGTGCGCTCGTCCAACGAGCCGTAGTACGCCACCACGGGTTTGCCGGCTGCTCGCACGCGGCTGATGGCATCGCGCAACGCATCGAGCGCAGCTGTCGAACCTGCGACCCCACCATGCAAGAGCACCGCTTCGATGCGGTCGTCTTCGGCCGCATGTTCCAGCGCTTGCGCCAGCTCACGCGCCGGCAACTGCATACCACCACCGCCAGCCAACAACGACTCTAGGCTAGGCTCGGATCCAAGCTCGGTCACCGGCTGAGACAGATCGACGGTCAATACCGAGCCACTCTCCACGGACTCGGAATCACTGCCCAGCGACATCACCAAAGCGATGGCGAGCAACGACAGCAACACGAGTCCAGCGAACAGTACGAGGAGGGTCTTCTTCATGGTCGTGGGGGAGAAAGCTCAGAGCTGGCAGGCGCCCGGTCCACGCGGATCACCGCAAGTGCCGCATCCGCCGGGGCCGCCCATGGGACTGGACTGGGCCGGGCTGGCTTTGGCTGGATTGCTGGTGGCGAAGGTCGAGAACCGGCGTTCGACCCGCGCTTCATGACATACGGGACACTCAATCGATTCTTCGCCACGAACCAATTCTTCGAACTCGGCGCGGCAGACAGTGCAGGTGTACTCGTGGATCGGCATAACTAGCCCAGCAGTATAGTTCAGATGCGCCTCTCCGTTGCTTGGCTTGCACAAAGTGTGTAACGAGCGGTCCGAATGTGGCGGCCCCATGCATAGAATAGCGGCCCTAATGAGCGCCAAGGCCAAGATCCGCACGCTCAACACGAACCGGTGGATCGCCAGGCTCGTGTTGGCGGTCTTTGCCTTGGGTTGGATCGGTTGGTTGGGGCACCTGCTCGATGCCACGCACCGGCATTGCACCGAACATCGCACTGTGGAGCATGCACCAGTTGAGCATGTCCACGAGCACGGGGCTTGCTCCACATCAGAGCCCGCCACGGACGAGGACCCGCACAGCGCCTGTTCCGTAGTCTTGCTCGCGCTATCTGGCTCGGTTGTCCTCTCGGATATCCCGTCGCCGGTTTCTGGGTCGTGCGGGTTTGCGTACGAGCAGCCACCAGCGGCGTCCGATCGAGTGCGGCGTGGTAATCAGGTTCTGCTGTACGCGCCTAAACATTCACCTCCAGTAACCTCGCGTTTTCTGCGTGCTATGCCGGCCTAATTAGAGCTCTGCTTCCGGGCCGGCACGGCCTTTGTGTCCTGTTGTTTTGACGGCATCTACGCGGGTGCGCCCGCTGAGATTTGGTGTGTCATGAATCTAGAAGTTCGATCGTGCCATCACGCCCCGTTGGATGCCCAGCGTCGCGCTGCGTTTGATGCGCGCGTGGCTCCGCATCTCGATCGCTTGCATCGTGCTGCGCGCGTAGTCTTGAAGTGTCCTGACCTCGCGTGCGATGCGGTTCAGTCGGCGCTCATCGTGCTGTGGGAACGCGATACAGAGCCTGAAGACCTGATCGGATGGCTCGTCCGAGCCGTGGTTAATCATGCCTTGCACCTGGTCCGTCACGAGCGCCGGTTGCGTCGACGCGAAGCGGTTGTCGGCCAGGATCGCGACGAGTCTTGCCCGCTATGTGATCCGGCTTCGCTGCTCGAGCGCGAGCATGCCGAGCATTGGTTGCGCGAGCAGATTCGCCGGCTGCCGCCGGATTTGCGGGCGGTGTGCGAGTTGCGTGGCGAGGAACTGGAGTACGCAGAGATTGCTCTGCGACTCGCGGTGCCAGTAGGTACGGTGCGATCCCGCTTGCACCGGGCGCGTGCGGCCTTGCAGGCGACGCTCAGCGATTCCTCTGCGGAATAGGTGAACTTTCGTCCGGCCTGCGGGAACCAAGGGGTAGTAGGGCGACACAGCCCGCGAACTTCTCGAGGTTTCGAGCCCTGCCGCGGCGACTAGACGCCGCGGCGGGGCACCCGCCTCGTTCCTCAGCCCAAGCATCGGACTCCTCTATCTATGGCCACGCATCCCTGTTTCGCACCTCGTGTGCTAGCTCCTCTGGTCACTCTCGCTGCTCTGGCGGCGCCATCGCACGCCGGTGATCCGCAGCGTCTGGACATCATCTTTGTGGCGGACCCGCTGCTCGACCGCGTCTATGAGCTGCGCGACTGGAATCTCAACGGCACGTGGGGCGATGCCCCGGACTGCGAGGTGCTCTACGAGTCCACGCAAGGAGCAGAGTTGCTTGTCGAGCCGGTGGCTGTGACCGCGGACCCCGATGACGCTGTGTATGTAGGAGATGCAGCACGCGATGTCGTCCTGTACATGAATGACCTTGACGGCGATGGCGACCTGAACGACGCAGGTGAAGCGAGCGTGTACTTCAATGGCGCTGCGGGCGGGAATGCTTCCGGCGTGCGGATGGCGCGCGTGCGGAATCTGGACCTCGCCTTCCTCGGCATCGTGTGGGCCGCGGCTTCCAAAGATGCCAGCGAAGGTTCCGAGTCCATCCTGCGATTCGAAGACCTCAACGCCGATGGCGATGCGAACGATGCAAGTGAAGCTCTCGCCTATCACGAGCGTACGGACAGCACGAGTGTGGTGACCGCGCTGTGCTTGGGTCTGGACAACTTTGTCTACTTCGTCGACAACGGCCTTGGTGCGCAACGCGGTGTGTGGAAGCTGATCGACCTCAATGGTGATGGCGATGCCCAAGACGCCGGTGAAGCACAGATCTTCTGGTCGGCTCCGACCTCGGATGCCAGTGCTGAGTTCACTACTCTCGACCAAGATGAAACGGGTGCCTTCTATCTTGGTGACCGTGCGGGGCGTCGTGTGCTTCGTCTCCGCGATGACAATGCGGACGGGCTCGTGCAAGGGGCCGAAGCCAGCGTGTATTGGATCCTCGATCCCTTGACGCAATTCATGGACTTCGGTGTATCCAAGGCGGGAGCGGTCTATCTGCCGGACAACCGCGCCGCCATGCGCATTCTGCAAGCGGTGGACTTGGATGCCAGCCTTGGCATTGCGTCGAACGAAGTGCAAGTTGGGCATGACGACCTTGCCTCGACGGTTGACATCGGTGAGGCCGCGTC
>JBILXQ010000097.1:0-8250 GCA_044378375.1 Planctomycetota bacterium | reverse complement strand
TCGGTTGCCTTGTGCTGGTTGGCTGTGAACCGCGCTCGTCAAATGTTCCTGACAGCTCTCCCGCCGGTATGGTGTGGATTCCTCCGGGCGTCTACACCATGGGCGGCTGTGGTCCCTTGGCCCGCGAGGACGAGTTCCCGCGCCAGCGCGTGCAGCTGGACGGATTCTGGATGGACGCTACCGAGGTGACCAACGCGCAGTTTGCCGCGTTTGTGGCCGCCACTGGGTATCGCACCTTGGCAGAGCGACCTGTGGATTGGAACGAGTTGCGGCAGCAACTGCCTCCCGGCACACCGAAGCCACCTGACGAGCAGTTGCAACCTGGTTCGCTGGTGTTTGTCTCGCCCGCTACGCAGCCGGATTTGGCGGACTTCCAAGAGTGGTGGCGTTGGACACCCGGTGCTTGTTGGAAGCATCCGCAAGGTCCGCACAGCACCATCGCAGGCAAGGAGCATGAACCAGTGGTGCACATCGCCTACGAGGATGCGTTGGCGTATTGCGCATGGGCTGGTAAGGCGCTGCCCACCGAAGCTCAGTGGGAGTACGCCGCGCGTGGGGGACTCGAAGGCAAGGTGAATGTGTGGGGTGACGAGCCTGTTGAGGCACAGCGTGCCAATACTTGGCAGGGCATGTTTCCAGTCTCCAACACGAAGGCGGATGGTTACGTGCTGGCCGCACCTGTCAAGAGTTTTGAACCCAACAGCTACGGCCTGTACGACATGGCCGGCAATGTGTGGGAGTGGTGCAGTGATGTCTACGCAGCGGATGCCTATTCCACGCGGATGCGAGACCCTGATGGCCTCGTCCGCAACCCCACAGGTCCGCAGCCTGCGCTTTCCGCGTCCATGCCGCGCGTCCATCGGGGCGGTTCGTTTCTGTGCAACGACAGCTACTGCGCCTCGTATCGACCCAGTGCGCGCATGTCCAGTACACCTGACACGAGCTTGCAGCACTTGGGCTTTCGCTGTGTACGCCCATAAGGACGCGCGAGGCTAGCGGTCATCCCGCTCTCCTCGCGCGTCGCGTTGCCGCCGCCTCCCCCCGGATGCAGCGGTGTGCACTCAGACGGCTGCGGTCGCCGTCACTTCGGCCTTCTTGGGTGCTACCCAGAAGCGACCATCCGAAACATCCACCTTGGCTGTGTGGCCGCGCTGGATACGTCCAGCCAAGATCGCGTCCGCGAGCACGTTCTGGACATGCTTCTGGATCGCGCGCTTGAGCGGGCGCGCGCCGTACTCTTCGCTCCAGCCCAGCTTCGCCAGCTCCGTCAGAGCAGCCTCGCTCACTTCAAGGCCGATCTCTTGCTCGGCCAAGTGCGTGCGGATGCGTTGCACTTGCACTTGCGCGATGGCGTTGAGTTGCTCGGGCTTGAGCGCCTCGAACACCAACACTTCATCCAAGCGATTGATGAACTCGGGGCGGAAGTACTGCCGCACCTGGTCCTCGTGCCGCAGGTTGCTCGTCATGAGCACCAGCGTTTGCGAGAAGTCAACGGTGCGACCCTGACCATCGGTGAGACGGCCATCATCCAGCAGCTGGAGCAGCACATCGAACACATCGGGGTGTGCCTTCTCGACTTCGTCGAACAGCACCACCGCATGCGGCTTGCGACGCACCGCCTCTGTCAGTGCGCCACCTTCTTCGTGTCCCACATAACCAGGAGGCGAGCCGATCATGCGTGCTGTCGAATGCTTCTCGGCGTACTCGCTCATGTCCAAGCGCACGAGGTTCGTTTCGTCGTCGAACAGGAACTCTGCCAACGACTTGGCTAGCTCTGTCTTACCCACACCCGTGGGGCCCAAGAGCAGGAACGAACCCAGAGGCCGTGTGGTTTCCTGCAGGCCCGCGCGTGCGCGCCGCACTGCTTGCGCGATGGCCTCCACCGCATGGCGTTGCCCGATGACACGCGCCCCGATGCGGTCCTCCATCTGCAACAGCTTCTCGCGCTCGGTCTCGAGCAACCGCGTCGCGGGGATGCCGGTCCAGCGACTGACCACGCGAGCGATCAGCTCAGCATCGACTGCTTCGGGCAGCAACGCGCCCGCAGCTTGGGCAGCGTGGAGCTTCTCTACATTGGCTTCCAGGTTAGCTTGAGCGGTCGGCAGTTCGCCGTAGCGGACCTTCGCGACGCGCTCATAGTCTCCCTCACGCTCCTTCTTCGTGGCCTCATCGCGCAGCGACTCGATCAGAGTCTTGCCCGCACGGATGGCGACGATCAGCTCCTTCTCCGTGGCCCAGCGCGCACGCAGCGCACTGGCCTCTTCCTTGAGCTCGGCCATCTCGCGGCCAATGGCTACCAGGCGCGTCTGTGCCTCGCGTTCTTCATCGCGCGCAATGGCAGTGCGCTCGATCTCCAACTGGCGTAGCTTGCGCTCGACGCTGTCGAGTTCGGGCGGCAAAGAGTCGATCGCAGTGCGCAAGCCAGCGGCGGCTTCATCGACGCAGTCGATGGCCTTGTCCGGCAAGAACCGGTCGTTGATGTGACGGTCCGACAAGCGCGCTGCTGCCACGAGCGCCTCATCCGTGATGCGCACACCATGGTGGACCTCGTAGCGCTCTTTCAAGCCGCGCAGGATCGCAACCGTGTCCTCGACGCTCGGCTCACCTACCAACACGGGCAGGAAGCGCCGTTCGAGAGCCGCATCCTTCTCGATGTACTTCTTGTACTCGTTCAGCGTCGTGGCGCCGATGCAGTTCAGCTCGCCGCGCGCCAGTGCGGGCTTGAGCATGTTGGCCGCATCCACCGCACCTTCGGCGCCACCAGCACCGACCAACGTGTGGAGCTCGTCGATGAACAGCACGATGGACCCTTGTCCGCGTGCAATCTCTTCCAGCACCGCCTTCAAGCGCTCTTCGAACTCGCCGCGGTACTTGGCGCCGGCCAGCAGTGCACCGATGTCGAGCGCCATGACGCGCTTGTTTTTCAGGCCTTCCGGCACATCGCCCGCGACGATGCGCAAGGCGAGGCCTTCAGCAATCGCGGTCTTGCCCACGCCAGGATCGCCAATGAGCACAGGGTTGTTCTTGCGACGACGCGTCAACACTTGCATCACGCGCCGGATCTCGGTGTCGCGGCCGATGACAGGGTCGAGCTTGCCTTGCGTGGCGGCTTCCGTCAGGTCACGCGCGTACTTGGACAGCGCCTCGAAGCTGGCTTCCGGGTTGTCGGTCGTGACCTTGCGATCACCGCGCACTTCCGTCAGCGCCGCTTCGATGCGTTCGGCGCGCAAGCCACGAGCAGCGAGTAGCCCCGCTACTTCAGGACCACCTTTCTTGGAGAGCGCGACCAGCACATGCTCGGTCGACACATACTCGTCACCCATCTTTCGTGCGAGCTGTTGCGCTTCGAGCAGGGTCTCATTCAAGGCACGCGAACCCACAAGCTGGCCGCCACTGGCGCGTGGCAACTTCTTGAGCGCAGCGCGCAGCTCGCCGACGAGGACCTTGGGGTCCATGTCAAGTTTAGTTAACAGCGCCGCCGTCACGCCCTCGGGCTTTTCGAGCAACGCGATGGCCAAGTGGGCCGGCGTCAGCTCGGGATGCCCTTCGGTTTGGGCCAACAGCTGAGCCTCTTGGAGAGCGGTCTGTGTACGGATGGTGAAACGGTCGTTCATATGTAGGTGTCCCCCCTTGGACGCGAAGCCTTAGGCAAGGCGCGTGCCACGAGCGCGAAGTGGCTGGAAGGGGCCATGGGAGGGGATAGGCGGACTTGGAGAGGTGTCTAAGGTGTCATTTTGACAGCCTCAGGAGCCGGAATGGCAGGCGCGGCGGTGATTTTAGCTGCCTTGTAGGTAGTGTGGATTTCCTATTTGGCAACTTGATATGCCGACTTGCCTAGATACTATACCTACATGGACGGCGACTCCACCCCGCGACAGTACAGCCTTGAGGAACTGGCGCAGCTATCGGGCCTCTCGGAGCGCACCATTCGCAGCTACATCTACGACGAGCTGCTGCCCGAGCCGCTGGGTCGTGGCCGCGCCACCAGCTACACCCAGGAGCACCTGGAGAAGTTGCAATTCATTATCGCCGTGCGGAAGGCGACTCCCTACGAGCTGCCATTGTCGCTGGTGCGTCAGCTATTGCAGTCCCTGTCGCACGAGCAGGTGGCACGCATCGCTCGCGGCGAGGAAGCCGTGCACGCGCAGCTCTTGCCGGACATTGATCCCACGTTCTTGCGCAAGCGTTCGCGCGCCATGAGCGAGATGTCCGCTGGGTACCTGTCCGAACCGAGTTTCGCGCCTCGCAGGGCGCCGCCGGCGCGTCACGAGGACCTTTGGATCAGCATGGATGTGACGCCGGATGTGCGTTTGTCCATGCGGGGTGGCGACGAAGCCACACGACAGCAGTTGGAGTCCTTGGCGCTGCGCTTGCGGCGCTGGATGCAAGAGGCTCCACCGACCTGACGGACGCTCCTCGCTGAGCCGTCTGTTGCAACGCACATGTGTGTGGGCGCTACCGGTCTGCCCATACACAACCTCCCGACCGGTACAAGACTTTGCTCGTAGCGGAGACGCCCACCATGACCCAGCCTCTTCTTGACCTGTCAGCTCGTTTTGACAATACGTTCGTGCGGCCCGAAGGTGGCCGTCGCCACCTTATCGTCGAGCTGACGCCGACGCAAACGCAGTCGATTTCAGTCGCGCCGCGGCGCCCGTTGGAGTTGGCCTTGGTCGTGGATGCCTCGGGCTCCATGAGTGGCCCCAACCTTGAAGCTGTCAAGCAAGCTGTACAGCTTCTCGCCCAGCGCTTGGAGGCCGATGACTGTGTTTCGCTTGTCAGCTTCGCCAATGACATTTGTGTGCATGCCAACTCCACCCTCATGAATCCGGAGGGCCGTCAAGCAATCTTGACCGAAGCCAGCCGGCTGCGAACACGCGGCTGTACCAACTTGTCAGGTGGCTGGCTGGCGGGAGTGGAGCTCGCATTGGCCAAGTCCGCCAGCGGCCGGCGCTTGGCGGTCGTACTGCTCTCCGATGGTCATGCCAACGAAGGCATCACGAGTGCCGTGGAGCTGGCCAAGCTTGCCAAAGCCACGGCCCAGCAAGGTGCGGTCACCACTTGCGTGGGGGTGGGCGCGGGCTATTCGACAGATCAGCTGGGCGCGATTGCCGAGGGCGCGGGCGGGCGCTTCCACCATGCCAACGATCCCGAAGCGATCGTGCAGATCCTCACCGGTGAATTGGCTGAACTGGGATTGATGGTGGCCGAACAAGTGGAACTCGGCGTCACCGTGCCCAGCACAGTGACACTCCAAGCTTTCGCAGCCACATCACGCCAGACGGCGCATACGCATCACATCAGTCTGGGGTCTCTCTACGCAGGGCTGCGCCGCACCGTGGTGTGCGCGCTGCAGCTGCCGGAACTGGCCGAGGGCACCGAGTTGCGTTTGCCAATCATGGTGTCCGGCGTCCAAGTCGCCACGGGAATGCGGTTCCACCAAGAGTGTCAGGTCCACCTGACAGTGTCCTCAACCCAGATGGGGGAGATCTCTGCCGCAGATGCAGTCATCGTGACGCAACAAGCGGCATATTGGCTGGGGCGTGCAGCTGCCATGCGGAACGAGGCCGGTGATTACGCTGAGGTGCGTCGCATGCGGCGCCACATGGCAACGGAGATGGAGAACTACACCGCCCACTCTCCCCAAGCAGCACGCATCTGGCAGGTCATGGACGCGGAAGTGTCCTTGGCCGAAGCCCCGCTGGATCCCATGACCCAGAAGGAGATGTACATCCGTTCCCTGAAGGGCGGCCGGCAAGAACGTGACCTGCGCCGGCGCGACAATAGCTGACGCCCGATGTAAGAAGTACGCCTACGAATTCAAGCCCCTGACGAAACCGGCACTACTGACGAGAAGCTAAGTACAAGAGAACCAGCCATGAGCCATGCGACCTACAGCTTGCGCTACAAGAACGGGCATCCGTACTTGGAGTTAGACGGGGAACTATGGCTCTTCGATACGGGTTCACCGGCCAGCTTCGGCGAGCGCGAGGAGCTGGTCATCGGTGCCCATGCGGTGCGCGTGCAGCCCAGCTATCTGGGTCTGGGCGTGGCCGCCTTGCGCGAGTCGCTGGGCGAGCCCGTGTCCGGTTTACTTGGCAGCGATGTGCTGCAGCGCATGGACTGGCTCTTGGACTTGCCCAATGAAACAGCGCACGCCAGCGACAGCCTCAAGTTCGAGGGACAGACCGCGACTATTGATGACTTCATGGGCTTGCCGATTGTGCAAGTCGGTGTCGGTGATCAAGACGTACGCATGCTCTTCGACACAGGTGCCCAGCTTTCCTATTGGGAAGACCCGGGCATCGAGCGCTACCGCGTGTCCGGGACCACGGAAGACTTCTTCCCTGGTCTCGGCACCTTTACCACACAAGCGCATCATGTGCCTGTGCGCGTCGCCGATGTGCAGTTCATGGTGCGCTGTGGGCGCTTGCCGCGTCTGCTTGCGGTAACCTTGTCCTTCGCGGGTGTTGCGGGCGTGTTGGGTTCAGAGATCCTTTTGGATCGCCCGATTGGGTGGTCAGCGCGTCGGCGTGAGTTGGTGATCGGCTCGCGCTGATCCTCGCTGCAGCGCAGACGTAGGACTCGTCTACGCTGAAGTGCGCAAGAATTCCCGCGTTCGGGACTGGTCGTCTAGACTCGGGGCGATGGGACTAGACTTCGATCAACGGCTCGCGCATGTGCGTGCCTTGGGGCACGCCTTCTTGCAGCCCGCCGTACGCAAGTCCCTGTTGGAGGCCTATGGGCGCGACACGTTGCTGTTGCCCAAGGACATTGCCGTACGCGAACTCGAGGTGCCCGCGCGCTTGTGCAGCTTGCCGGTCCTCGCAGCACGCGACATTCGCAACGCGCAGCCGTGCGGTGGTGTGGCGATCTTGATGCCCAAGAACAGCATCGGCTTCACCATTGCCAAAGCTGTGGTTGGCGCGTGGCTGACAGGTAACCGGGTGGTGGTGCGCTTTCCCACTCAGTTGGTGCATTCCGCACCTGTCTTTAGCGAGCTACTGCGCACGCACCTGCCGGGGATCGAGATCGTGTCCGATTGCAGCGGACCGCAGTTTCTTTCCAATGCGCTACGCGACGCGGGCATCCAAGCAGTCGTCATCTATGGCGATGACAGTTGGATCGATGCCTACCGACCGTTGGCCGAGTCGACGCGCACGCGCGTGCTGTTTGAAGGCCCCGGCAATGATCCGCTGATCGTCGGCGCTGATGCCGACATCGATGCTGCGGTAGACGCTGCGATTCGCGGCGGCCTTATGAACGGCGGTCAGTCTTGCTCGGCCTTTGAGCGCTTCTTCGTGCATCGGGATGTACATGCGAACTTTGTCGGGCGTTTGGCCGCACGCGTGGCCGGCATGCGCATCGGCCCACCCGAGCAAGCAACCACCGACATTGGTCCGATTGCATCGCCCACAGTACGTCAGCGTTTGAGTGCGCAAGTCGATGATGCCTTGCGCGCGGGTGCGCGTTTGGTGTGTGGAGGACGATGTGTGGATGTGGGACTCGAAGGTGCTGAAGCGTTCGAGCCCACGGTGCTGACCGGTTGTGCGCCGCAGATGCGCATCGTGGCTGAGGAGAACTTTGGTCCTGTATTCCCGGTGATTGCGTACAGCACGCTTGACGAGCTGATGCCCATGCTCGACGCCAGTCAGCACGGCTTGAACGCAGCCGCGTACGGTACGGTACCGGCGAGCCTCGCGGCATGGATGCAGGCATCGCATCGCAATTGGTACCTCAACTCGACTCCCGCCGATGCCAGCAACCTGCCCACGCGCCTCGCGGATGGAGGCATGCGACGCTCCGCCTTCATTTGGGAGGAAGACCAAGGTCGCTATGGATCACGCCAAGGTCGCCGCCTCTTGGCGCTCGAGTTGACGGCCCAACCACAGCAGTTGCGCACGCGTACGGAGCCGTTGCTGGCCGCCGCAGCCTTAGACTATCTCCCCGAAGCCCTCAGCTAGCTCCCATGAATCAACCCCGCATCGTTCCTGTATCCACGGCCAATCTCACAGCGGACCAACAGAGCATCTTGGCCCGCATTCCGGGTGATGGTTTGAAAGGTGTGCACGCGCCGGTGAATGTGCTGGGGACGCTGCTGCACGCGCCCTCGACCTTGACGGCGTTCTTGGATTGGTGGGTGGCGGGCAAGCGCGCCATGAAGTTCAGCGTGCGTGAGCAAGAGCTGGTCATCTTGCGCATGGGGGTGCTGTACAGCTCCGAGTATGTCTGGCGGCACCATGTGGTCGT
>JBILXQ010000096.1:0-8269 GCA_044378375.1 Planctomycetota bacterium | reverse complement strand
GGGTGGATTGCCTTGGGATCCGGTTTGATGGATCTGCGCCACCAAGTGCGGGATGCGACCTACTTGCTGTGGGTCGACCCGCCCACAACGACGCTCCAAGCGGGCGTCGCCGCGTTGAGCCATTTGAACGAGCTGCGCGCGCACGCGGATCGCGCCCAAGCGCAATCCAAGCCGCTGCTGGATCATTGGCTGCGCACCACACCCGAGCTTGAGGCGCATGTGCCTGCCCATGGCTTGGTGTCCTTCCCGCGCGTGCGCGGCTTGGGCGCGGATGCGTCGCGCAATGGCCATGCCTGCGCCGAATGGTTGGTGCAGCACGCCGGCGTGGATGTGGTGCCGGGCGAGTTTTTCGGAGCACCTGGACACCTGCGCGTGTCGTGTGGTCTGCCGCCCGAAACGCTCGCACCTGCGCTACAGCGCTTGGCGCTGGGCTTGCGCACCTTCTTGCAACACTAAGCGCGCGCGGTACCTTGCTCGCGTCTCCTCATGCGCACCTACCTCCGCTCCAAGATCCACAAAGCCACCGTCACGGCTGCCGATCTCAACTACATCGGCTCGATCACCATCGATCGTGACTTGATGGATCGCGCGGACATCGCCGCCTACGAGAAGGTGTTGATTGTCGACAACACCAATGGTGCGCGCATCGAAACCTATGTGATCGAAGGCGAGCGCGGCACGGGCATGATGCAAATCAACGGCGGTGCCGCACACCTCGTGCGCACCGGCGATGAGATCATTGTGATGACCTTTGAGACCACGGATCAGCCTTCTAAGCCGCGCCAGATTCTGGTCGACAAAAAGAACCGCTACGTGCGCGATTTGTAGTGCTGTAGCGCGAGCGCAACCGCCGCTCGCTCGCACTCGCGTGTCGATAGCCCCGTGCTCGCCGCCAGTCGCTCGAGATCCTCAAATTCAGCCGAGGCATCGCGCTCGTCCATGGCTGCATGCGGCCGATGCCGGAGCTTGACGCGCACGCGCGCCCCATGCAGGTCGACTTCGACGACTTCGCGTGCACATTCGACGCGTTCGACCTCACGCGCGCGCAATCCCAAAGTAGGAGTAGTGTCGAACAGCACGCGTTCGACAGCGGCGCGCGCCTCGCTACGCACCAGCACCGTCACAACCAGGCCTGGACGACTCTTCTTCATCGTCACCGGCACAGACCAAGCATCCAACGCGCCAGCTTCCAAGCAAGCGCGCAAGGCGTGCCCTGCTTCTTCGCCCGTGGTGTCATCGAGATTGGTCTCCAGCAACCACACCCGTGAAGAGGCTGAAGGCGCACGCTGTTCCACGCGCGTCCCGAGCTGGATGCGCACCAAGTTCGGTGGACCTTCGCGCGGGTCCTTGTGGCCTGCGCCGTACCCCACGGCCTGCGCTTGGAACGCACCGGGATCGCCGAAGCTCTCGGCCAATTCCATCAACAGGGCAGCCCCCGTAGGAGTCAGGCGCTCGCCTCCACCGCCTTCGATGCGTGCCGTGCGACCGCGCAGCAACTCGCTCACGGCGGGCGCGGGCACCGGCATCAAGCCGTGCGCACACTTGACCGTGCCTGTGCCGGTCACTGGCACCTGTGCAAGCACGCGCTGCACACCCAACCACTCAAGGCACTGCACCGCCAAGACCACATCCACGATGGTGTCGACCGCGCCCACTTCGTGAAAGTGGATCTCCTCCGGTGCGCAGCCATGGACGCGGCCCTCAGCAACCGCGATGCGCACAAAGATCGCCTCGGCACGCGTCCGCACTGCAGGCGTCATCTGCGCACGCCCCAAGATCTCGCGAATCTCTTTGAGCCCGCGATGCACGTTGGTTTCAGCAGCGCGCGGAAGCACATCCAGCAACACACCCGACAAGTTCTGGCGCCACACCGTTTGCGTCTCGAGCGTGCATACATCGCCCAGCGACTCACGCACAAAGCTGCGCATGCGCTCGAGCGTCACGCGCGGGTCTTTGAGGTCGAGCAACGCGGCCAAGAACATGTCGCCAGCCAGCCCCGAGAAGGGCTCGATGTACAACGTGTCGGCAAGAGTGTCAGCGGCAGTAGCGTGCATGGCAGGAGTCCTAGGGTACTCGATGAGCAGCACGCGCCAACACGAGGGCTTGCACCCGCTCGGCCCCCATGCTGCGCAGCACCTGCGCGCACTCCGCGAGAGTCGCTCCCGAGGTCCACACATCGTCAACCAGCCACACGCTGCGGCCCCGCACGCTGGCCGTGCTCCAGCGCGCGGGCCGGCTGGGCGCGAAGGCCCCGCGCACATTGGTGCGCCGATCGAGAGAGTCGGCGCAGCCTTGGGGGGAGCCTTGGGGCGCTGTCGCGCGCACGCGCCGCAGTACTTGCCGCACCACAAAGCGAGGCGGGCCCGCTTGCGCGACGGCTCGTGCCAGCAGCAACGCTTGGTTGTAGCCGCGCTCAAGCCTGCGCGTCAGGTGCAGGGGCACGGGCACCAACACTTCGGTCGTCCCGGACGCACCCTCGTCTCCCAGCGCAGCGCGCAGCAGTGGCCCCAGCACACGCGCCAGATCGACACGCCCACCATGCTTGTAGGCAAGGATCCACGCGCGCAGGGCTTCCTCATCGTAATCACCCAGGGTGATGCCCCGTTCGATCCCCTTCTCTGCCGCACATCCCACGCACACAGAGCCGGCCTCCAACACACGCCGCGCACAGCGCGCGCAACGCGGCACCGGAGTACAGACGAGACGATGCTGTTCGCAACCAGCGCCTGCGCGAGCCTCTGCATCCGTCTCCAAGGCCGGAGCCGCACAGTACGGACAGCATGGCGGAAAGAAGTAGTCAGACCAGCCTGAAAGTACGGTGCTGGGTGTGCTTATGGTGCTGGGTGTGCTCATGTCCGGTCTGCTTGACAGCCCCTTTCCACACCACCGGACGCACGCCGCACACGCTGCGTGACCACAATCTCAAAAATCCGAGTCGTCAAACGTACGCTGTGTCGCGGCGTACGCATCCCGCCGCCGCGGCACGGACAAGCCCACAGCCACACGCACACGCTCCGCGTACGACTCGCGCGTGTCCTCGGGAGTGCTATCCACATCCCACAATTCGCCCAGCTCTCGCGTCAGTTCGGCTTCGGCCACCAAATCGGGAGGTGCCTGCTGCAACTGCTCGCGCAAGTGCCGCCGGCAAGCGGCACTGGCATGCATCCAACCCGCGACAAGCAAACCCAACTCCAGCACCACCAACAGCGGCAGCCAGATATACATCGACAACTCTTGCTCGGCAGGCCCGAGACTGCGCCCGAGCCATTCGCACCCAAAGCCCGCGACGATGTTCAGGAAGCCAGCCCCTACTTGCACGCGCAGCACGATCGCTTCGCGCAAGCCCACCAATCGCGTCCCGCGCGGTGCCAGGCGCTCAGCCACTAACTGGCGCGACGAACGCGCCAGCATCGCCACGGCCAACAAAAGGCCGCCCGCGATTTGCAAGGTGGAGCCGAGAGCGAGTAGATCGGGGAGCACGCTAGCTGTAGAAGTAGCGTGCGCCGGTCCAGAAGTCGAAGATCTCCTGCCGACTGGCTCTTCCCATGACCGACTCGCACTCCGTACGCATCCCTGACCTGCGCAACGCGGCGCATCTGGCCCGGCTCGATTTGGCCGAGGAGGAGGCCGTCGTCCTGTGCGGCGAAGTTGCCCGCATCTTGGAGCATTTCGCGGCCTTGCAAGCCGTGCCAGTCGCGGGCGTCGAACCGTGCTACACGGCGGTCGGAACGCGTGGTCTGCCGCCGGCCCCCGACCTGCGGGAGGACGAGGCGCAGGCTTCGTTGCCCCGCGCCGCGTTACTTGGGCTCGCTCCACAAACCCAACCCGACGACGAATTCTACCGCGTGCCCAAAGCCATTGGAGTTGCGCCATGACCCGGCCCACGCCGAATACATGGCTGCACCTCGACGCGACCCAGCTAGCCTACGAGCATCGCAGCGGCGCACGCAGCGTGGTGGACACGATTGCCGCCTGCTGTGCGCGCAGCCAACGCCTGCAGCCGCGTTGGAACGCCTTCCTGGCCTTGGATTGCGAACGCGCACTCGCGCGCGCCCACACCTTGGAACACGCGGCCACACGCGGGCGCTTGCACGGCGTCCCGATCGCCGTGAAGGCCAATCTGGCGGTAGAAGGTCTCGAAAGTAGCTGTGCTTCGCGCATGCTGGTCGGATGGCGCGCGCCCTACACCGCGACCGCCGTCGCGCGGCTGGAGGCCGAAGGCGCCGTGGTGATCGGCACAACGAACATGGACGAATACGCCATGGGCTCTTCGGGCGAATCGTCGGCCTTTGGGCCCACGCACAATCCATGGGATGAGGCGCGCGCACCGGGTGGTTCTTCGTCCGGATCGGCGGCTGCTGTCGCAGGGCATTTGGTGCCTTTGGCCTTGGGGTCCGACACCGGCGGATCCGTGCGCCAGCCAGCGGCTTGGTGCGGGTTGGCGGGCTTCAAGCCCACGTGGGGCCGCATCTCGCGCTATGGATTGGTGGCCTATGCCTCCTCGCTCGATTGCGTTGCTCCGTTGGCGCGCAGCATGCGCGATCTGGACTTGGCGCTCGACATCATGGCCGGGCCGGATGCGCGCGATGCGACCTGCTCACCAATGGCGCTCCACGAGTCCGTCCCGTTCAAGGATCTGCAGGGCTTGGTGCTCGGTGTCCCGCACGAGTGGCGCGCGGCCCTGAGCGATGGCCCCTCGCGCGCGGCCTTTGAGGCCTGCGTCGAGGCCGCGCGCGCAGCGGGTGCACGCATCGTGGAGCTGTCGTTGCCGCTGACGCGTCATGCGGTCAGTTGTTACTACCTGCTGGCCACGGTGGAGGCGGCGTCGAACCTCGCACGCTTTGACGGCTTGCGCTACGGAGTGCGCGCCGCGGCGCACAGCTCCAGCCTCGCCGCGAGCATCGCTTCCAGCCGCACGCAAGGGTTTGGTGCAGAAGTCAAACGACGCATTGTGCTCGGGACCTATGCCCTCTCGGCTGGGCATGCGGAAGCATGGCACACGCATGCGGCCAAGGTGCGCACGCTCGTGTGCCGCGAGTTTGACGAGGCATGGGGCGCCTGTGATGCGCTGTTGGGACCGACCACGCCCTTCCCCGCCATCCGGCTGGGCGAACGCAGCAACGACCCGCTGTCCTTGTATGCCTGCGATGCGCTGACCACTCCGGTCTCGTTGGCTGGCTTGCCTGCGGCTGCGTTGCGCACACCGCTCGTCGAGCACGAAGGAGGGCAGCTGCCCACGGGAGCCCAAGTCGTGACACCACACGGTGCGGATCGCTTGGCTCTGCGCATCGCGGAGGTACTGGAGACGCAACTGGGCACGCAAGCGCTGCGCAGCCCAGCTGCAGAGGTGCAGGCATGAACCTCGTGCGTCAAGCAAACACGACAACCTGGCTCTCACCGCACACGGGGCAGGTGTGGGAACTGGTGATTGGCCTGGAGGTGCACTGCCAACTGGCCACGCGCAGCAAGCTCTTCTGCGGCTGTGCCGTCGAGTTTGGTGCAGCTCCCAACACGCGCGTGTGTGCGGTGTGCAGCGCACAACCAGGCGCCTTGCCCGTCCTGAATGGCGAAGCGTTGCGCTTGGCCGTGCGGGCTGGATTGGCTTTGGGCTGCAGCATCGCGGCGCGCACTCACTTTGATCGCAAGCACTACTTCTATTGTGATTTGCCGAAGGGCTACCAAATCAGCCAAGCCACGCGCCCGTTCTGCACGGGCGGTGGTGTGCGCCTGCGTTCGGGCAAGCTGGTGCGTTTGCAGCGCATTCACTTGGAAGAAGATGCGGGCAAGGCCATTCATGATCGTGGCCCGTGGACCTTGGTGGACCTCAATCGTGCGGGTGTGCCGCTGATCGAGTCCGTCACCGAAGCGGATCTGTCTGCGCCCGAAGAAGCAGTCGAGTACTTGACCGCTCTCAAAGAGATGTTGCAGCACGCGGGAGTCTCGGCCTGCGACATGGAGAAAGGCGAGCTGCGCTGCGATGTGAATGTGTCGGTGCGCAAGCCCGGTGCAGCCTACGGCACCAAGGTGGAGATCAAGAACCTCAACTCCTTCCGCTTCGTGGCTGCGGCTATTGAGTACGAGTTGCAGCGCCAAGTTGCGGCTTTGGAGAGCGGAGATCCGGCGCAGCGCCTCGTGCAGGAGACGCGTCTGTGGGACACGGAGCAAGGTGTGACGCGCAGCATGCGCACCAAGGAAGGAGCTGCCGATTACCGTTACATGCCGGAGCCGGACCTGCCGGAACTGCAACTGCCGGCGAGCTTCGTCGAGCGCGAGCGCAGCATGCTGGGCGAGCCGCCGGCCGAGCGTCGGGCGCGCTGGCAGCAGCAGTGGCACCTTGCAGCCAAAGATGCGGAGGCGTTGACGCAAACGCGCGAGCTGGCGGATTGGTTTGAGGCCGCCGTGCGTGCGGGTGCCCCTCCCAAGGAATGCGCGAGCTTCCTCTTGAACGAGGTGCTCACGGCGCGACCTGACAGCTTGTCGCTGCTGCTGCCGCGCCAGGTCGCCTCGCTTGTGACCATGGTGGCAGCAGGCGAAGTGAGCCATGCCTCGGCGCGCAGTGTGTTGCGCGTCACGCTTGCGGAAGGCACGGAACCCGAGGTGGTGGTCCAGCAACAAGGACTGCGCATGATGCTCGACACGCGCCAAATCGAGGACTGGTGCCGTCAGGCGCTCGTAGGCCGCGAAGCCATCATTGCCGATGTCAAAGCCGGCAAAGCAGCGGCGGTGAATGCTCTGCTTGGCCCGGCCTTGAAGCTCGCCGCAGGCAAGGCCAACGCTGCTGTGGTGCGTGAGACGCTTCTGCGCCTCATCGCCGAGAGCTAGGCCGAAAAAGACAACGCGCTGCACCTCCGGAGAGGCACAGCGCGTCAAACATTCAGGACAAGCAGCGCGAACGAGCGCGCGCTCATTCCTTGGGACTCATTCCTTCTTGGCGCCGGTCGGCTCAAGCTTCCAAGTCATGTCGCCCTTGGCGCGACCGCTGAAGTTGATGCCGATCTGCTGACCATTGGCGTCCATGTTCATTTCCATGGCGAGTTCCATGTCCGCGTCGGCCGTCATTTCGTAGCCGTGCAAACGGTTCTCGCTCATGTTCCACCACAAGGTGCCTTCGCCCTTCATGCCCATGCCGAGCGTGAAGGTCAGGTCCATCGGCGGCATCTCTTGGTCGCCACCTTGCTCCTCGATGACTTGCTGGAGCATGTCCGACATATCCATCGACATCTTGCCGTCGTAGACGAAGGCCACTTCGCCGACCTTCATGCCGTCCTTCTCGGCCACACCCTTGTAGGTGCAGGTGATCTTGAAGGCTTCAGCCGCCTTCTCGAACTCGGACTGCATCTCTTCCACGATGGCGCTCATGTCCGGGCCTTCGCTATCCGCTTCAGCGGAACCAATCAAACCACCGGGGAAGAACAGGGTGCTCAAGTCCTTGGCCGGCACTTCCCAGCTGTCGCCATCGTCCAGATCCTTGGACGGCAGCAAGCAGATCAGATCCATATCCGCTTCGAGCTGCTTGATCAGGGCTTCCTCGCCCTCGGACTCGTGGAAAGCCTTGGTGTACTCGCTTTCCTTCTCGTCCCAAGTGAACTTGACGGTCTTGCCTTCCATGGCCTTGGCTTCGTCGTTGGCCGTGGTCTCTTCGCCCATCTCCGTCTCGATCTCGATCGAGTCGTAGGTGCGCAGCAGTTCGGTGGGCTTGCCATCCTTGGTCGCGGCGTACACATCGGTGACCGCCAGCGCCATGTTGATCAGGATGCCCTGAGAAGTGAGCTGCTCCGTCGCTTCCGGCGGCAACGGCTGACCGTTCATGTCACCGGTCAGCTCGGTGATCGAAAGATCCGCCTCGAGCGAGAAGGTCTTCTTCGCTTCGCTACCCGCCTTCGGGGCGAACGCCAGCTTGGTGGCCGGCAGAGCAAAGGCGAGGGTAACGGGAAGAGCGAGGCAGACGGCCAGAGCCGTGCGGTTGAGTTGCATGTGTTGGGGATCCTTCTAGAGGCAGTTGCCTAGCCGGGAAGATAGCACGGATACGCTCCGTTGGTTCGCAGCTGGGCCAGAGTCCTGAGTTGTTGTTCGTGCCTTACAAGCGTTTTTCACGCCTCACTCCCACTCGATGGTGGCAGGCGGCTTGCTCGAGATGTCGAGTACCACGCGATTGATGCCGCGCACCTCGTTGATGATGCGGTTGGAGATGCGCGCCAACAGCTCGCGATCCAAGTAGTGCCAGTCGGCCGTCATGCCGTCGGAACTTTCGACGATGCGTAGGGCACAG
>JBILXQ010000095.1:0-8291 GCA_044378375.1 Planctomycetota bacterium | reverse complement strand
ACACTGGATCTGCGCAACACGGAGATCCCCGACTACTCGGATCTCGATCTGGATCGTTACCTCGCGCCAAGCCGCACGCTGCTGTATGCGCCTACGCGCGGCTGCTATTGGGGCAAATGCTCGTTCTGTTACTACGGCTTGACCGAGACGGGCACTGCGGGCTATCGCGAAGTGCCTGTAGCCAAAGCTGTGTCCGAACTGGCACAGCTGGCGCGTCGGCATGGCGTCAAGAACTTCTACATCTCCTGCGATGTGCTCAGTCCCAAGTACGCGGTCCTTTTCGCGCAGGAGCTTTTGGATCGCAAGCTCAAGATCCGCTGGTCCAGCGACCTGAAGATCGAGAAGTACTTCACGCCCGAACGCGCCAAGCTCCTGTACGAGTCCGGTCTGCGCAGCGCTGCCTTCGGCATCGAGTCCGGTTCGGATCGCATTCTGGACCTGATGCGCAAGGGAGTGGATCGCGAGACCCTGACCTCGGTCAATCGCAGTTTCCATGAGGCGGGTGTCGCCACCGAGTGGATGACCTTCACGGACCATCCGGATGAAACGGTGTCCGAAGCACTGGACACGATCAACTGGATCGAAGAGCAGCAAGAGTACGTGGACCTGTTCATCGTGGGCGAGTTCGGCTTGGAGAGTGGCTCGCACATCGCGCAGGACCCTGCGCGCTATGGCGTGCGACGCATCTGGTATGCCGAAGGCGATGACTTGCGCTTGTACGCGCTCTACCAGCACAAGGACGGGCGGCGCACACGCACCGCCAACGAAGAGGTCGAGTCCGAGATCGGCCGGATGTCGAGCGCATGGGAGCTGCATCCCTATCCGTGGGCAGGCGCCAACAGCACGCACCACACATTCCTGCACTTCTTGGAGTTCGGTCAGCGCGCATTCCGCTCGCACTTCCAGCGCGCGCAAGCAGCAGCGCGCGGCAGCCTGGGCACGCCGCCGGTGGCGCATGTGGCCGGCTTGCGCGAGAAAGTGCGCTTCAATGTCGAGACCATCGAGGAGGTCGAGCAAGCCTTCTTCGCGGACTGGCTGCCGAAGGCCCTGTACACGACCGTACCTGCACGACGCTCCGGGGGCACGCACCCCGACGAAGTAGCTCCGCTTTCGGCACAGGAGTACGCCGATGCGGCCGCCAAGCAACCGATGGTGAGACCCGGCCTACGCTGACTTGGTATCTTGCTCAATCGCACCATGAGCGTTGAGCAGCACCACTTCATCCATGACGAGATCGCCCGCGATCTAGCCCACGGCGCCAACGAAGGTCGCGTGCACACGCGCTTTCCACCCGAGCCGAACGGCTACTTGCACATCGGGCATGCCAAGTCGATCTGCGTCAACTTCGGTCTGGCCAAGCACTACAACGGCAAGTGCAACCTGCGCTTTGACGACACCAATCCGTCGAAGGAAGAGCAGGAGTATGTCGACTCGATCCAGGCCGATGTGCGTTGGCTGGGCTTTGAGTGGGATGCGCTGTACTACGCCAGCGACTTCTTCGAACAGCTGTACCAGTACGGTGAGCACCTTATCCAGCACGGCAAGGCGTATGTCTGCGACCTGACTGTCGACCAGATCTCCGAGTACCGCGGCTGGCTGGACCGTCCGGGCAAGGAAAGCCCGTACCGCACGCGCAGCGTGGAGGAGAACCTCGACTTGTTCCGACGCATGCGCACGGGCGAGTTTGCTGATGGCACCAAGACGCTGCGCGCCAAGATCGACATGGCGTCGCCGAATCCGAACCTGCGTGACCCCGTGCTGTACCGCATCATGCGCGCGCACCATCACCGCACCGGAGATGCGTGGTGCATCTACCCGATGTATGACTTCGCGCATGGACAGTGCGACGCGCTGGAAGGCATCACGCACTCGATCTGCACGCTCGAGTTCGAGATCCACAAGCCGCTGTACAACTGGCTGATCCAGAACTTGCCGGTGCCGCATCATCCGCGCCAGATCGAGATGGCGCGCCTGCAGTTGACTTACACGGTGCTGTCGAAGCGCAAGCTGCTCGAGCTAGTGAAGAGCGGAACGGTGGATGGTTGGGACGATCCTCGCATGCCCACCATCTCGGGCATTCGCCGGCGCGGCTACACGCCGGAAGCCTTGCGCGCATTCTGCGAGCACATCGGTGTTGCACGCGCAACCAGCACCATTGAGCGCGTCGTGCTGGAGAATGCGATCCGGGACGACTTGAACAAGCGCGCCACGCGCACGATGGCGGTGCTGGATCCGATCAAGGTCACGATCGAGAACTTTGCCGCAGGCCATGTCGAGTGGCTGGACGCGGTCAACAATCCCGAAGATCCCAGCGCAGGCACGCGCAAGATTGCTCTCACGCGCACCGTGTACATCGAGCGCGATGACTTCCGCGAAGAAGCGCCGAAGAAGTACTTCCGCTTGGCACCCGGCAAGGAAGTGCGTTTGCGCTACGCGTATTGCATCACTTGCAAAGAGGTGAAGAAGGACGCAGAAGGACGCGTGGTGGAGTTGGTCTGTACCTACGATCCCCACACGGGTCACGGCCAAACGCCGGATGGCCGCAAGGTCAAAGGCATCATCCATTGGGTGTCGGCCGAGCAGTGCGTGGATGTCTCGGTGCGCCTCTACGATCATCTCTTTGCGGTCGAGCATCCTGATGATGTGCCGGAAGGCGTCGACTGGAAGACGAACCTCAACCCGCAGTCGCTGGTGGTGACGAGCGCCAAGGTGGAAGCTGGTCTGCAAGCCGCTGCCGAGGGAACGCACTGGCAGTTCGAGCGTGTGGGCTACTTCTATGTGGATCCCAAGGACTCTCGCCCGCAGGCGCCGGTCTTCTTGCGCACCACCACGCTGAAAGACACTTGGGCCAAGCTCGAAAAGCGCGAGGACTGAGCCCTTTTCATCATGCACGACCAGCGTTCGCAGGAGGCTGTGGCCTTTGTCATGGCTGTGGGGCGAGCGCTGCACCTGTACGGTGCGCCCACCACGCGCATCGAGCAGGCCATGGAGCTGATTGCCGAGCGTTTGGGCCTGCAGATTCATGTCTTCGCGGCACCCACGCAGCTGCAGGCAGCCTTCGGGCAACTTGGTGATCAGCACACGCAGCTGTTGCGCTTGCAGCCGGGTTCGCCCGAGCTGGGCAAGCGTGCGCGTGTCGACACCTTGGTACAGGACTTCCTGACCGGTCAAGTTTCCTTGACAGAGGCCCAGCGCACGCTTGATGAGATCATGCGTGCGCGTGCTCCCTACCGGCCATGGGTCGAGGTCGCGTGCTTTGGCCTCGCCTCTGCAGCCGCCGCACGCTTCTTCGATGGTGCCTTGGTTGATGTGCTTGCCTCGTTGGTGGCGGGGCTCTTGGTCGGCAGCCTCGACCAATGGGCGCGCACCCATGCTTGGCTTGGGCGCTTGTTCGAGCCCATCACCGCGCTGCTCGTTTCGGCCTACGCCGTGCTCTGTGCGCACTTTGTCGCGTACAGCGGCGACACGGTGCAGGTCTACACGGTGACCTTGGCGGGCTTGATCGTGCTGCTGCCGGGACTGACCTTGACTACGGCCACCACCGAGCTGGCTGCACGACATCTGATCGCAGGCACAGCGCGCTTCATGGGCGCGCTGCTGACCTTCATGTCGTTGGGCTTTGGCGCAGCCTTGGGCGCGCAGTTGGTGCGCGTACTGCCGCCCATCGCTACGGTCGATGGCTCGCAACTGCCTGATTGGACGCTGTACCTCGCGCTGCTGTTGGCACCACTCGCCTTCACTGTGTTGTTGCGTGCGCGCCGCGCCGATGCAGGCTGGATTGTGCTCGCCGGCGCAGTGGCTTTTGCAGGTTCACGCTTTGGCACGCTGGTGCTGGGACCGGAGCTCGGTGCGTTCCTAGGTGCGCTGGTCTTGGGCACAGGCTCGCGCGTGTTGGCGCGCACACGTGGTGTGTCGGCAGCCGTGACCTTGGTACCCGGCATCCTGTTGCTGGTGCCGGGCAGCGTCGGCTTCGCCAGCATTCAGTCACTCATGAGCCATGATGTGGTCTCGGGCGTGGAGACGGCCTTCCGCATGTTCTTGACGGCCATCGCGTTGGCTGGAGGGTTGCTGGTTGCCAACACCATGGTGGGCACCACCTTGCCGGTGACGCGCGCAGTCAGCGCTTCACCCAAACCAGACGCTCCACATTGACCACCGCTTCGCCGCTCTTGTTATCTGCGGTCAGCTGCACCGTGTGATCGTTCGCCGTGGCGTCCTTGGTTGTGTTTACGCTGACTTCGCCCAGCACCACGTCGTTGTAGTTGTGCCAGCCCTCACCCGTGCCTGCGACCGTGTAGTTGGCGACGCTCTGTCCATCCAATCGGACATGGATGCGGCTGCCAGCAGACGCATTCGCACACGCTAGGCGCGCGCGCAATTGCCAAGTGCCAGGCTCCAGGACCACAGGCCAACTCGCACTGTCCTTGGGATCGAGCCAATAGCCGAGATTGCTGCCGCCTGCGTGCTGTTCGACGCGCAGCAGCTTGCCCTCAATGGCGGCCTCGGTCGCAAGCAGCGTCAGTTGTCCGTCTTTGGCGCGCAAGCGCAACTTGACGACCTGCGGCACATCTTCCAAGTCCACACGCACCACGGTGCGCAGCCCATCCGGCTTGAGTTCCATAGGCAAGATCACGATGCCTTCATCAGCACGCGAACCAAACGCACAGTCTCCGCCACCCGCACCACCGAGCAACTCGCTGCCGCGGATCTTGGTCGTGAGTCCCGGCAGGACGATCGTCTGCCCCGCACGCGCATCGTTTAGGAACAGGTACAGCGTGGCGCCGCGCTGCGTGACGCGGCCGAACTCGAGCTTGCCGGGAAACGGCGATGCTTGGGTGCCGTAGATCGCCTCCGAGTGACGTGCAATCCAAGCACCCGCAGCACGCAAGGGCTCGGCCGCTTCGGTGGGAATGGTGCCTTGCGGTGTAGGCCCCACATTCAGCAGCAGATTGCCGCCTTTGGAGGCACATTCGACCAGCAAATCCACAATTTGGCGCGGCGTCGACCACTCGGTCACATCACTGCGCCAGCCCCAGGTCCACTTGCCCGGGATCTTCATCATCGAATAGCACGTCTCCCAGTCGACACCCGGGCCAAAGCCGTTCTCGGGGATCTCCTGCTCGGGCGTGCCGCAATCACCGCGAAAATCACCCTGAGCCGTGCGCCCGTCCATGCCGGTGAAACCCTTGTCCACCCGGTTGTTGACAATGATCTGCGGTGATAAAGATCGCACATAATCATCAACTTGCACGCCCATGGCATGCGTGTAGCACGCATCCCAGCCGCCATCAAACCACAGGTAGTCCGGCTTGGCCTTTGTCAAAAGCTCTTGCAGCTGCGGCAGCATGTAGCTTTCCACATAGCGCGTCATATTGGTCTCACCGCTGGCGTAGTCATTGAACTTGGGCCGCGCACCGTAGTCCGGATGACGCCAATCAAGAATCGAGTAGTAGGCTCCGAACTTCAGCCCGCGCTGCCGCAAGGCTTCCGCCAGCGGCGTGACCACATCGCGTTTGTACGGTGTGGCGCCTACATCCCAATCCTCTACTCGCGCACTGTCCCACAAGCAGAAGCCGTCATGGTGCTTGGTCGTCATGACGACATAGCGCGCGCCTGCATCATGGAACAACTGCGCCCAGGCCTTGGGGTCGTACTGATCCGGCTGGAAGCGCGGCACCAGTTCCTTGTAGCGGCTGGTCGGGATGTTGCCGAAGTTCTGGATCCACTCACCACAGTCGTTCACGCGCTGGCCGTCCCACTGACCTCCCGCCGTCGTGTAGAGCCCCCAGTGCAGAAAGATCCCGAAGCGTGCTTCGCGGAACCACGCCATGCGTGCGGCGCGCTGGCCGTCGGTCTCGCGTACGGCGGTTTCCTTGACAGGCGTCTGGAGCGCCGGAACAGCCGCTAGCAACAGAGTCAGGGCAGTGAGCATGGTTGTTTCCTCGTCCCCTATCGTGGCTTCGTGGACGGATCGTGCAAGGGCGAGTACCCTGTCTGGCTCGAAAGGTGCCCGCGCAAAGCCTCCGGAGGGCTATGCATCGGGCAGCACCAGCGTGACTACGAACCGCGTCGCCGTTGTCGAACGCAACCTCGACAACTACCTCGACTCCGCGGCATCTGCCGCACACCTGCTTGGCCCCGATGAACCGCTGCGCGCAGGTTCTGGACTGACCGCACGCAAAGCGCGCGAGCTGTTCGAGGACATGCTCGCTTCGCGCGCTCTGGATGTGGCTGCGCGCGAGCTCAAGCGCACTGGCCGCAGCTTCTACACCATCGGCAGTGCGGGTCATGAGTACAACGCCATCGTGGGAGCGCTGACGCGCACCAATGACCCGGCGTTCTTGCACTACCGCAGTGGAGCGTTGGTGCAGGCACGCGCCCGCCAGATGGCCGGAGCCACGCCGGTTTTCGACACGCTCTTGTCGTTGTGCGCATCGAGCGATGACCCGATCTCCCGTGGCCGCCACAAGGTCTGGGGCAGCAAGCCGCTCTGGATTCCGCCTCAGACCTCGACCATCGCTTCGCATCTGCCCAAGGCGGTGGGCTTGGCTTTTGCGTTGTCGCGTGGACGTCGCACCGGTGTAGAGACTGGCCTGCCCAAGGACGCTGTGGTCGTGTGCAGCTTTGGTGACGCCAGCGCGAACCACGCCACTGCCCAAGCCGCCTTCAATGCAGCGCGCTATGTGCACAAGCGCGGCAATCCGTTGCCGGTGGTGTTCTTGTGCGAAGACAACGGCATCGGTATCTCCGTCGACACGCCGCGTGGTTGGATCGAGGAGTGCTACTCGGCGCAAACGCACCTCGATTACACGCTGGCGCAAGGCACACTCGACGAAGTCTGGGATGCGTGCGCTGCCGCGATCGAGCGCTGCCGCGCCACCAAAGTCCCGGCCTTCTTGCACTTGAAGACGGTGCGCTTGTGGGGCCACGCCGGCAGCGATGTGGAGACCACCTACCGCAGCAATGAAGAGATCGAGGCCATTGAGGCCAGCGATCCCTTGCTAGCCGCGGCCCGCCACTTGATTGCCACCGGGGCAGCTACGCCCGCGCAGCTCAAGAGCATCGTCACGCACACACGCGCACGCGTGATGGCCGGTGCTGAAGAGGCCGCACGGCGTCCGAAGCTTGCCACGCGCGCAGAAGTCATGGAGACCTTGGCGCCCTATGAAGAGCACGCCATTCGTGCTCGTTCCACACAGGGCCTCAAGCCCGAAGCGCGCACCGAGCTGTTCGGTGGTCAGCTGCCGGAGACTCAGAAGAGTGTCGCGCGGCGCACCATGAGCGCGCAGATCAACGCAGCTCTGCACGATCTGTTCTTGCAGTACCCGCACACGCTGCTGTTTGGCGAAGACAGCGCCAAGAAGGGTGGCGTGTATGGCGTGACGCAAGGCTTGCAGAAGCGCTTCGGCATCACGCGCGTGTTCGACACCTTGCTGGATGAGACGACGATCCTGGGCATCGCACAAGGTGCTGCGCATGTGGGCTTCCTGCCCATGCCAGAGATCCAGTATCTCGCGTACATCCACAATGCGCTCGATCAACTGCGCGGCGAGGCGTGCTCGCTGCAGTTCTTCTCCTCGGGGCAGTACCAGAACCCGATGGTCGTGCGCATCCAAGGGTTGGCATACCAGAAGGGCTTCGGCGGGCACTTCCACAACGACAACTCGTTGGGAGCGTTGCGTGACATCCCGGGCCTCATGTTGGCTGTTCCTTCGCGCGGCGATGATGCTGCACGCATCTTACGCGGTGCTGTCGCCACGGCTGAGGCCTGCGGGCGCGTGGTGTGCGTGCTGGAGCCCATTGCGCTCTATCACGAGAAGGACTTGTACGCCGATGGCGACAATGGCTGGCTGTGCGACTACCCTGCACCGTCAGGCAAACTTGACGATGCGCTGCTGCCGGGTGATGTGGGTGTGCACCATCCCGAAGCCACGGATGTGTTGGTGGTGACCTACGGCAACGGAGTGCGCCTGTCTCTGCGCGCGGCCAAACGCTTGGAGGCCGAACTGGGCAAACGCGCGCGCGTCATCGACTTGCGTTGGTTGGCACCGCTGCGCTGCGATGCCTTGGACGCCCATGCCCGCGCCTGTGGTCGCGTGTTGGTGGTCGACGAAGCTCGCGCCACGGCCGGTGGCATCGCTGATGCAGTCATCGCGCACTTTGCCGAACATGATTTCCAAGGGCCGCTCAAGAGCGCCCGTTCTGCGGACACCTATGTGCCGCTGGGCAACGCCACCGCGTGTGTCTTGTTGGGAGAAGACGAAATCCTGACCTCGATGAAGGAGATCCTC
>JBILXQ010000094.1:0-8305 GCA_044378375.1 Planctomycetota bacterium | reverse complement strand
GCGCGCGGTTCGCTCGAACGCAAACGCGTGCCGATGCGCGCAATCAGCTCCTTCACGCCGAAGGGCTTGCGAATGTAGTCGTCCGCACCTTGGGCGAGGCCGATGACGGCATCGGACTCTTCGCCCTTGGCGGTCAACATGACGATCGGGATGTGGGCGGTCCGCGAATCACCCTTCAAGCGCCGGCAAACCTCAAGCCCGTCAATGCCGGGCAACATCAGGTCGAGCACGACCAAGTCCGGGAGCCGCCGCCGCGCCTCAGCCAAGCCCGCCTCGCCGTCGTGGGCGACCACAACCTCGTAGTGTTCGCGCTGCAAATGGTGGCGCACGAGTTCCACAAGGTCCGGTTCGTCATCGACGACCAAGATGCGTGACTTCTTCATGGGCAGGGACGCTAGAGGGTGCACATCAGAGCTAGGCCAAGTCCTGATCAGGGCTTTGTAAAGACACAAGCCAATAATTGGCAAGTGGTTACTGCGCTTTCATTGCGCCGCGCCAGCGCGCTTGATGCCAGGCCCACTGCTCCGGCCATTGGCGAATCCAACCTTCGTAGACAGCGTTGAGCGCACGCAGCACGCGCTCGCTTTCCTGCGCGGGAGCCTCGGACTGCGTCCACGTGATGGACTCGGTCGCCTCCACGCGCCACGTCGCGCCCGTTTGTCCATCGGGCCGCGTGCGCACACACACGAGCGGAACAATGGGCGCCCCCGAGAGGCGCGCCAGACCAGCCGGCGCGACGGCGCACAGAGCGGGCACCCCCAAGAAGGGCAGCGTGAGCTGCTCGCTGCGCGGTGTTTCTAAATCGGTCAACAACCCTACGACCTGCCCATGCGCCAAGGCGCGCAACAGGTGCCGAGGCGGAGCATCGTGAGCGTGCGTAGGGACCCCGTTGCGCGTGCGCAGGCCCGTTAGCCACGCGCTGGTGGGATCCTCCCGACGGTCCAGCACCACCACGCCGCCACGCACCCCGCGTCGCGCCAGGTACGCGGCAAGCAGTTCCCAATCACCGAGGTGAGCGGTAGCGATGATCGCAGGCTGTCCAGCAACCAAGCGCGCCACCACAGCCTCGGCAGCAGGGCTGCAGTGCACCTCATTCAAGATCCAAGCAGCACGCGGATCGCTGGGATGGCGCGTGCGCGACAAGCGCACCCAATTCGTGAACTGCTCGATAGCGTGAGCCAGCACTTGGCCTTCGAGCGCGTGTGCGTCCGCCACACCGGCCGCGCTCTGCACAAGCACGAGGTTCGCGCGCAGCACGCGCCGCGCACGCAGGTCGAGCCTACGCACCAAGGGTAGGGCCGCGCGCAGCGTGCCACGCACCAGCCACAAGGGCACCCACTGGCTGCCAAGCAGCTGCAGCATGTACGCGCGCAAGCGCCTGCGCGCGCGCTTCCACGCGTGGTTCCTTTGGGCCTGCCGTTGCGATGCCTCCACGCGGCGTAGTCTACTGAGCCCAGCGCCAGACGCGCGCTCCAACGACTCGTGCGGCTCCACCTCTACCTCCTGCGGCTGTTGCTCGTGGCCTTTGCCTTCACATTTGGAGGCATGGTGGTGTTGTCGCTGCCGGGCGTGGCGGTTGCGGCGGTGCACAAGCTGCGCGGGTTCCCGCTGTTGGCTGTCTTGGAGTGGGTGCCGTTGGTGTTGGCCGGCCTTGTTCCGTACATGCTGCCACTCGCGTTCTTGTTCTCCGTCGTTGCGGTATATGGCCGCCTCGCCGCAGACAACGAGTGGACCTCGATCCGGATGTCGGGACGGCATCCGTTGCAAGTGGTGCTGACAGGATTGGGTGTGGCGCTGGTGTTGCAGGCCACCACGCTGGTCTTCGTCTCTGATCTGTTGCCGTGGATTCGTCGCGAGCAGTCGAGCTTCTTGGCCCGCGCGGCGTCGCAGACGATTCGCGAGTTGTCACCAGGACGCACAGAGCTGGAGCTGGGTGACTTCTATCTCACTGCGCGGCGCCGTGATGGGCAGGCGTTCTTGGATGCGTTCCTGCATCTGCCGGCAGAAGAGGGCAAACCCGCCCAAACGCTGCGGGCAGAGCGCGTGCGCTTTCGCTTTGAGAAAGATCAGATCCTGCTCGAGTTGACGGATGCACGCACCGTGGTCGAGGACCGTGAGATTCGCAGCGGCAATCCCGTGGTGCGCATTGATACCGCGCTGTTGCGCAGCGAGCGCGAGAGCGACATGCGCAAGCTCAAGTTCTTGTCGAATGAGCAGATTGTGGCTGAGGCGGATGATCCGCGCACGACAGAGAAGCGCCGCGACACGCTGATCTACGAGTACCACTTCCGACATGGGCTCGCGGCAAGTTGTCTGGTTTACTTGCTACTCGGCATCCCGACGGGCTTGCTGCTGCGGCGTGGCAACCAGCTGCTGCCTCTGGCTGCTGCTGTGCTGTGGGCCTTGTTGTTCTATTTGCTGTACCAACGCCTCTCGCGCGAGTTGGCGCTGTCGCACACCTTGCCACCGCGTGAGAGTGCGTGGGCTGTGGTCGTAATCTTCGGGCTCATCGGTGGTTGGTACACACGAAAGGCCATGCGCCAATGATGTCGCGCAGCTTGCTGCCCTTTGGTCGTTTGGACCGTCACGTCGCGCGCCTCTTCGTTGCGTCGTACCTGACGGCTCTCTTGATTGTCGTGGGCTTGTTCCTTGTGCTCGACATGGCGGGCAACTTGGACGAGTTCCTGTCGCCGCGTGAGGGGCGTACCGCCTCTGGTCTGGCGGTTGTGCGCTACTACGCGCTATCGCTGCCGTTCTTGTATGTGCAGGTCGCGCCCTTTGTGACCTTGGTTGCGGGCATGTTCGCCGTCACGCGTTTGGTGCGCCACCAAGAGACGGTGGCTGCCATGGCTGCCGGTGTGTCGTTGCGCCGCATGTTGGTGCCGATCCTGCTGCTCGGTTTGGTGTCCTCCGGAGTGGTGTGGCAACTGCGCGAGACACTCGCGGGGCGTCCGTTGGAAATGCGCGAGTCGTTACGCCACTACTTGGTCAAGAAGGACTACAACCTCGTGGTCGAGAACCTGTGGATCCGCGACGGCAAAGGCGGCGTGGTGGGCTTGCCACGCTTTTTGCCGCGCGGTGAGGCCGGTACTCCGGTCGTTGAGGGGCTGGACGCGTACCTGATGAACGCGCGCGAGTGGACTTCGGTGCGCGCCAATCGGGCGGTCTGGGACGAGGCCCAGCAGGCCTGGATCTTGGAAGGGGGCACGCGGCGCGCCCTGCAAGGGGACCAGCCGGCGGAGCGGGTGACTCGCCTGGAGGGGCTAGAGTTCACACCCTCGTTGGCCTTGACCTACCAGCGCGCGCGCCAGGCGCCTTTGGAGCTGTCGTTTGAGCAGGCCAAGGAGCTGTCGCGCCGGGACCCCGACAACATCGTCTACCAGACCTTGTTGCAGTACCACGTGACCTTCCCGCTGGCGAATTTCGTGCTGCTGCTGGTCGGTTTGCCGCTGCTGCTGCGGCACGAACGCTCCCATGGCGCCCGCGGCGTGCTGTGGGCTTCTTTGGCGGCCCTGTTGTACTTCAGCATGGACTTCGTGTGCCGCAATCTGGGCCTCCAGGGCACCCTTCAGCCGGAGCTATCGGCCTGGCTGCCGACACTGACCTTCGGGGCTTTGGGGGTGGCCTTGATCGACTCGATCCGCACCTGAGCCATCGAACTGGCGCGGCGCGCACCGTATGGTGGCCCCTACGACGAGGGGGTGGACGGGAAGACGCGCCCGCCTCTGTCGTCTCACCAGCACAAGAACCATGTCCCAGACCCGGTCACTACAGGCTGTTTCGTCCGCGTGTGTCCTCCTCAGCCTCGCGGCATGCAGCGGGCTAGGCAACGAAGGCGATGCGCGCTCGCTCGTGGCGCGCGGTCGCTTTGAAGAGGCCGTACGGGTCGCGGCGGCCGAGGTGGAACGCAACCCAGATTCTGCGCAGGCCCAGGCCGACCACCGCGACGCGACGATCGCCTACCTGTTGGAGGAGGGGCGTCAGCAGACCTTCCGCGACGAGGATGATGCCGCGCTGGTGACCTTCGCGCGCGCGCTGGAAGTGGATCCCTCGAACAAGTTGGCCAGCGATTGGATTGCCAAGACCAACGGCAAGTTGGCTTCGGTGTGGCGTGCGCGTGCCTTCGACTTGCACGCCGAGGACGAGATCGACGCGGCGTTGGCGGCGTATGAGCGTTCGCTGCGCCACGAGCCTGATGATGAAGCGACGATCGAAGGCCGCGCCATCGCGCTGTCGTTGGTGGCGCACCGCTCGATGCTCGGGCGCACGTACTTCCAAGATGGCTTGTTGGCTTTGTCGGACTTGTGGCTCGACCAAGCCAAGTCGCGCTTCTCGTACACGCTCAAGTACCGTCCGCAAGATGGTCGTGCCAAGCAACGCGAAGACCAAGTCAAGCACTTGATCGCCATCGAGCGCATCTCGGCGGCGCGCGCGCACGAGGCGGACAAGCGCTTTGGTGCCGCCCGTCATGAATACAAGACAGCCTTGCTGCACGAGCCCACCAGCGTGGACGCCATGGAAGGCGCCGAGCGCTGTAAGGTCGAACTGAAGGTGCTCGACTTGATTGGCCGCGTGCGCATGGAATTGGTGCGCGGTCGTTTTGACAAGGCCGAGACGATCGCTCAGGAAGCGCGCACGCTTACCAAGCTGCAGACCGAAGAGGTCGAAGGCGCCTTTGCTTCGATTCGCGAAGCGCGCTTTGAGAAGGCCTACAACGAGGCTTTGGCGCTCGAACGCGACTGGCGCTACTCCGATGCAGTACTGCGCTACGACCAGTTGTTGGAGAAGGCCGAGTACTACAAGGATGTGATTGCGCGGCGTGACGCCTTGCAGGGCTACATCCGCGATGCAGAGCGCATGTGGACCCGTGCCGAAGCGGCCACGGAAGCCAGCGTGAAGCTTGATCTCTACCGCCAGATCCAGACCTTCTGGCCCGAGTACCAAGATCTGCCGCAGCGCATTGCTGCCCTCGAAGCGCAACTGGCCGCCACGGGCGGCTGAGCGCGAGTCCTCCGATCATGCGCGCTCTGCTGCGTAGCATCGCGACGCGCTGGGTGTTGCTGGTATTGGCGGCGGTGGTCGTGCCGCTGCTGGGGTTCGCGTACTTCATGCGCGCGCAACTGGCCGAACGCCATTGGGCTTCGGTCGAGTACTACCTGCTCACGATGGCCCAAGAGATGGCCGATCGCTTGGACACGTTGGTGGCCGAGCGGGTCGCGGACATCCAGTCGTGGGACTCGATGAATCCGCTGACCGAGTGGGCCTTGGGTGCTTGGGACGAGGCGGAGTCGCCCTTTCCCGGTCAACTGCAAGGACAGTTCGATCGCTTTGTCGAGCGCGGTCAGGTGTATGACTTGGTGATCGCCGTGGATGCGAATGGCCGTCTGCTGGCGGCAAGTTCGCGCCGGCCCGGAGGTGGTGCCTTGCCGCCGATGGTGGTGGATGGATTGCAGCGCAGCTATGCGGACGATGCTTGGTTCCGGAACGCGCTGCAAGGTCAGGTGACCTTGGTGGATCATCATCGTTCGCCGCTGCTGGAGGGCATGCAGGCTTCCGCTGCGTCTGTGCCGGAGATGCATCTGGGCATCGCCGTGCCGGTCAAGCGCCAGCTGGGTGCCGAGGTCGTTGGTGTGGTCTACGCGCTCATGAACTGGCGGCATGTGCAGACGGTCATCCTCAAGCCTGTGAAGCCGCGCATTCCGTTGCGCATGGGCTCCGACTTGTATGGCTCGACCTACGCATGGTTGTGGAAGAGCGACTGTGACACCATCTTGGCCCACCCGTCAAAAGAACTGTACATGCAGGCCGTTTCGCGGCCGCCGATCGAGCTTCCCCAGCTGGTTGAAGCAGCCAAGAGCAGTGAGCATGGGCTGTATCCCATGTATGAGTTCCGCGGCGTGGGCAAGAGCGCTGCGTACAAGCACTGTCGCTCGGTGGCCGAGGGTGGCTTCGGTTGGGTCGTCGGCGTGGGGATGGACAACCAGGACATCACGGCCACCTTGGATGAACTGCAGTCGGTGTTACTGAAGGCGACCATCGTGGTGGTCCTGCTTGTGGTGCTGGGCACGGCGATTGTTGCGCGCCGCACCACAGCGCCGATCCTGCGGCTGCAGCAAGCGACACGGCGTGTCGCCGCAGGAGATCTGACCGCACGCTCGGGAGTGACCAGCGCGGACGAGTTGGGGGACTTGGGGCGCGCCTTTGATGAGATGACAAAAGAAATTGACGAGAGCCGGCGGCAACTCGTCAAGGCCGAGAAAGAGCGTGCGTGGCGCGAGATGGCGCGCCAGGTCGCGCATGAAATCAAGAATCCGCTCACGCCCATCCAGTTGTCCGTCAACTTGCTCAAGCGTGCGCGTGATGAGGGCAGTCCTGAGTACCCTGTCATTTTCGAACGCACGGTTGAGTTGGTCTTGCGCCAAGTCGACAACATGAAGCGGATCGCCTCGGACTTTGCGGCCTTCGCCGGGGCACGCGCCTCCAGGCCGGAACGCTTGGATGTGTCCGCGCTCTATGCCGAGGTGTTGGATCTGAATGCGGCGTGGGCAAGCGAAGCCAAGGTCGAGGTGCGCCGCGCGTTGTGCACCGCCTTTGTGCGTGCCGATGCGCACGAGCTGCGCCGAGTGCTGATCAACCTCGTATCGAATGCGATTGAGGCGATGCCTCAAGGCGGAGTGCTGGAAGCAAGCATCACTCTCACCACCGGCAAGGACGGACGCTTGATGGTTTTGGAGCTGCGTGACACAGGTGTGGGCTTGTCGGAGACTGCTCGTTCGCGGCTATTCGAGCCGTACTTCACCACGCGCACGCATGGCACGGGCTTGGGGCTCGCCATCGCGCGCCGTTTGGTGGAGGAAATGAACGGAACGATCGAGCTGGAGCCGCGCAAGGACTCGGACCGTGGCACGGTGGCGCGCATCCAGCTGCCACTCTTGCCCGAGACTACGGAGTCTGCATGAGCCTTGCCTCCACATGTTTCCTTACCGGGGCTACGGGCTTCTTGGGCACGGCACTGGCAGAGCGCTTGACCACACGCGGAGTGCGCCTGCATCTCTTGGTTCGCGATGCGCGCAAAGTGCAGGCCCTGCAAGCTGCAGGACATGTGGTGCATCTCGGTGACTTGACGGATGCCGCCTCTGTGCAGCGCGCCATGCAAGCCTGTGCCGTGGATTCCAAGGGCGTGTTCGATGTGATCAACAATGCCGCTTTGATCAGCTACCACGTGCGTGATCGTGCTGCCCAGCAGTCGATCAATGTGGCCGGCACACGCACGATGGCTGATGCTGCCTTGCGTCAGGGTGCGCGGCGCTTTTGTCATGTGTCCTCGGTTGTCACCGTGGCCTCGTCAGTCGACGGTCTTCCGGTCGACGAAACAGCGGCCTTCAACCTAGGTCCGTGCCGTGTGGACTATGTCGACACCAAGCGTGCGGCCGAGGAGTACGTGCTCAGCCTATCAAGTAAACTTGACAGCGTGACAGTCAACCCCGGAGCGATCTTTGGTGCCAAGGCGGATGGTTCTAACACCGCACGCTTCCTTGCACGTGTCGCCAGGCACGGAGCACCTCCGCTTGCACCACCCGGTTGGCTGGCTGTTGTCGGTGTTGCGGATGCAGCGGAAGGCACTGTGCTGGCGCTCGAACGTGGCGGCTCAGGGCAACGCTACTTGCTGGTGGAGTCCAATTGGCGCACGCGTGAGCTCTTCGCGCTGGCAGCGCGCCTTTCCGACCGGCGTGCGCCCTTGGGCGTGCTCCCTGCGTGGTTGCTGCCGCCTGTGGCCGCTGCGGCGCGTCTGCTCGAACCGGTGTGGTCTTCGGAACTTGTGCCGCCGCAAGCACTGACCATGTTGGGCCGCAACTTGATCTTTGACGCATCCAAGGCGCGGCGCGAGTTGGGCTGGTCGCCGGAACCGTTCGAAGCGGTCTTGCGTCGCTCGTTGGCTGCCGCGTTGGGCTAATAACCGCGTTTTTACTGCTCGGGCGAGGAGCTGTAGGGGCTTCTGAGCCCATTGTCCTTAGAGTGGTGGGGCGCAGGAGTCGAACAAGCTCTGCGCAGACTCTGCCCATCACCATGCGCTCTCTTCGCCGTACAGCACTCGTCGCTCTCGCCCCCACTGCTTGCCAGCTGCCCGCACGCTACCTGCCCGCTCGCCACCAGCGCGGAGCCGCACGTCCAGGCTTGGTGGTGTTGACGCTCATCCTCGTCTTCGGTTTGGCTCTAGCATGGTTATTCACCACCGATGGCAAGCGTGCGCCTGCTGTCGCGCAAGGTGGTGTTTCCGGCGAGGTCGTGCGCCCGGCGAGTGCTG
>JBILXQ010000093.1:0-8384 GCA_044378375.1 Planctomycetota bacterium | reverse complement strand
AGCGTGACATGCGGATTGGCGATGGCGGTTTGCTTGACATACATGTCGACCGAGCGCAGGCCCTTCTGGTACTTGGCCTCCATCTCGATCTCGACGCGCGTGCCGTGATCCTTGTCCCACTCGACGGTCTTCTGCTCGTGGATGTCGGGCTTGTTCTTCGTGGTGTCGATCGAAAGCAAGAACTCGTGGGCCTTGGCGCGCTTGCCAGGCTTGCTGATGATCTTCATCGGCTTGCCCGTTGTGAGCATGCCGTACATGCCCGCCGCCGAGATGCCGATGCCTTGTTGGCCGCGCGATTGCGACAGCTTGTGGAACTTGGAGCCGTAGAGCAGCTTGCCGAAGACCTTGCCTACTTGTTCGGGCAGGATGCCGGGACCGTTGTCCTCCACAACCATGCGGTAACGGTTCTCCGCGAGTTCGTGCAGCTCGACCAGCACATCCGGCGGAATGCCTGCTTCTTCGCACGCATCGAGCGAGTTGTCGACTGCTTCTTTGACTGCGGTCAACAGCGACTTGAGCGGGGAGTCGAAGCCCAGCAAGTGGCGGTTCTTCGTGAAGAATTCCGCCACTGAAATGTCGCGCTGCCGCGCCGCCATGTCCTCCGCTGTGGCGCCGCGCTTGGCGGGCTTTTCTTGCGACTCAACCTTCGTGGCTTGCTTGCTGTCGGTGCTTTCGAGTTCCATCCGACCTGTTGGTGTAGGAACACGCGCGGGCACTTGCAAGGGCGGTGCCGTTTACGGCACCCAGGTCAACTCCAAGCCGTTGCTGAGGTTGAACACGCTAGCGGTGCAAAACGCCGCAGCGTTGCGGTACCAAGCCTGGTAGGTGCGCGTACCCGGGGCGAGCACCTGGCCCTGCGTCGCGATGGCTAGATCACCAGCTTGCGGGTAGGCGCTGGCACCAGCGGCGGCTTGCTTGGTGCCCAGTCGTAGCACCGTACCGCCCGCGCAGCGCAAGCCATCGCCAAACACAGCGCCTGCGCCGCCATTGATGCGCGCAGTGCCTTGGAAGTACAGGCAGCTCGAGTTCGGCACACCGAACAGGCGCAGCTGCAGTGAGTCGGCTGCGAGGCTCGCCACGCCCGTGGCTTCGATCACGGCCCCGGTGCCATCGACCGAGTTGGCACAACCACGGCCCGCCGTGCCGGAGTTGCCGCAGGGGCAAGCCGTGCCCGTGCCATCGCCAAAACAGAACGGCGTCGCGGCGACACACGGTGCACCGCTTTCGACGATGTCAAAAGTACCTAACACCGAGTTCGTCTCCAGCGGATAGCGCCCCATCTGGATCGTGTAGGTTTGCCCGCACACCACCGGCCACGAGACCGTGGAGGGGAAGCCGAACTGTCCGCAGAAGCCATCGTCTTCGTTGCACGCGATGGCTGGACCCGTGGGGCAACCAGCACCGGCATAGATGGCGACCTTTGTGTCTTCACTCGGGCTGCCGATGATGCCGGCGCACGTCGTCAACGTCGCTGTTCCGGTGGTCGATGCGGTCCATGCGAACCACTGGTCATTGCGAATCGCGATCTCGTTGAAGAACACACACGCGGCTTCGGCTTGACCTTCGGTGCCTGTGAAGCACAGAGTCGTGTCGAAGGCATGCGGACCGGGACCGGTGATGGGCGTCGCATTGGCGCACAGGTCGTTCGCAGGAGCCGGTGGTACGAGTTCGATGAAAATCGCGCCCGAGCCGCTGACTTGCGCACCTGGCCACAGACCCACTTGGAAGGTGTAGCGCTGGCCTGCCACGGCTTGGAACATGGCTCGCGCTTGCGTGTTGCAGTCGTCGTCATTGCAGCTGATGGCGGGGGAGGTGGGGCAGCCTTGTCCGTTGTAGACGGCGATCTTGGAGTCGAGCACAGAGACGCCGCACGACGACACGCGGTACTGCGCCGTCGCGGGCGCAGTCCATGCGTACCACACATCCTTGATCAGGCCCGTGCCTGCGGGTTCGGTGCAGAGCGCCTCGGCTTGGCCTTGTGCACCCGTAGTAGCGGGAGCGCAGTCATAGAACGCAAACGCCAAGCCCGTCAGGTTTTGGGGTGTCGCGCAGTTGTCGTTGGTCGGTGGTTGGCGCGTTTGGATGTTGAAGAGCCCTGCACCTGAGGTCGCGGGCGGAATGTTGCCCGGATACAGGCCCAGTTGAATGGTGTAGGTCTGCCCTGCGACGACTGCGGCGGTCAAGGTCGACTGGAAGCCTGCACAGGCGTCGTCATTGCACGCGAGTGCCGCTGTGGTCGGGCAACCAGCGCCTGCATAGAACGCAATCTTGGTGTCGATTGCCGTGTAGCCACAGGTAGTCACAATGGCTGTACCGGTGGTGGCGGCGGTCCACTGGAACCACACATCTTGCAACACCGCGGTGCCTGCACCGACTTGGTTGCACAGAGTCTGTCCTTGACCTTCGGCACCTGTCGTGGCGTTGGTGTTGTCAAAGTTGAACGTGCCATCGCCCGCGATGATCGTCGGAGTCGCGCAGTTGTCTGGTCCCACTTGCACGGGCGTGGTGATGATCTGCAGTTGGCCTACACCCGGAATGGCGGGCGGTTGTGTGCCGGGGTAAAGGCCCACTTGAATCGTGTAGACCTGTCCCGCAGTTGCGTTGAAGGTCACCGTCGATTGGAACGCAGCGCAAGCATCGTCGTTGCAGGCGAGTGCTGCTGTGGTCGGGCAACCATTGCCGTTGTACACGGCGATCTTCGTGTCCACGGTCGAGAAGCCGCAGGTGTTGACGCGCGCGAGACCTGTGGTCGTGGCCGTCCACGCAAACCACACATCGGACAGAATGCCTGTGCCTCCGCCTACTTGATTGCAGATGCCTTGGGTCTGTCCCTGCGGGCCGGTTGTGGCCGCTGTGTTGTCGAATAGGTAGAGCCCATCGCCCACCAACGCATCGGGGGTGGCGCACGAGTCACTACCGCCTACGAGCGCACTTGTGAGCGGCAGCGCAGGCACCGTTGTGGTGGCTGCACTCGGCAGGGCTGCTGCGCGCCCGCGTCCAAGCTCCTTGACACTCGGAGTTCGCAGTTGCGCTCCTGTGGAGGACTGTGCTCCCACGGAGGAGGGAACAAGGACCAGCAGACCGGCGACGAGGGGGAGGATACGGAGCATGGTCGGGAGGGGAGGTCCGTGCCAACGGGAACCTCTCCTTCAGAGATACCCCCAGATTCCGCAGCCGGGCAGGGGAAACCTAGGCAAATCTTTCCACTTGCTAGGAGGTTTGATTCAGATTTTGGACAAACCAATGCAGAACTTCATGCAACGCCCAGCCGGCCAAGAACACCTTGGGGGCAGAGCTCAGGCAGCCCCACGCCATGTAGCGTTGCTGCAGCGAACCTGCACACTGCGGGCACACGCGAGGCGACGCGCCCTTGGGCAGTTGGGCCGCGCAATGCGGACAGACCCTGGTCTTCAGGATGCGCGGCATGAGGGAGCTGCCCCTGTGGCGATGCGCATCGGCCACCAACCTGCGCACATGCCGGCTTGGGTCGCGGCGGCGCGCCAGCGCTCGAGCGCCAAGTCCAAGCGCGGCTCATCATCGAAGCGACATTCGAGCCGCAGGTAGCGGGCGAGCGCTTCGCGCGGCAGGCCGAGTTGAGCCACGCCTTCCTCGACATAGGACTCGAGCTTGGCGAGACCGGCACGGCGTGCTGCAGCAAAGGTGGCGAGCTCGGCTTGGCTCAGCTCGAGCCCCGGACGCACGATCCAGGTTGCGAAGGGGAAGGGCAGTTGCGTCGCGCGCGCCCACGCGCCGGATGGATCGAAGTACTCTGCGTCGCGCGTCTCGAGCGAACGGCGCAGAGCCGCGTCGCCAATCTCGAGGAAAGCATCGGCCTCGGCGCGTGATGGATCAGAGCCCGTGTCCACATCGATGAAGCGCGGTGCCAAACGCGGGCGCGGGAAGCTGTCGCCGAGTGCACCGGAGAACAGCGTTTGCACCAGTGCCGCAGCTGCGCGCGAGGCGGGATCGAGCGCGACACTGGTGAGCTCTTCCACCGGGCGACGCAAGAAGACGCGCACCGAGGCGACCTCGCCGTGGCCGGCGATCGCAAAGCCCGCGAGGTAGCCATATCCTTGCTGGCGAAACAGCTCGATGGTGCTGACCAGCGCCACATCCAACTCGGCTTTGCGCAGCTTCTCGATGAGGCGTGCCGGCACGTCGCGCTCCAACTGCACGAGCGGCGAGTTGTCCAAGCCCTCGATCAGTGGTCGCGCAACAAGGTAGGGCGGTGCGCCCACACGCAGCAGAGTTCGGCTCATCGGCGACGAATGGTACGCCTTGGAGTATGATCGCGCCACGCCAGGTCCAAGCTCCCGCATGCGCCCCGCTGTCTTTCCCACCGTTCCGCTCAAGGACTTCGCTCTGTTGGATAGCGGCGCAGGCGAGAAGTTGGAGCGTTGCGGCCCCTATGTCTTGCGCCGGCCCGATCCACAGGCTGTGTGGTCGCGCAGTTTGAGCGACGAGACTTGGCAGCGTGCCGACCTCGTGTTTGTGCGCGAAAGCGACCGTGGTGGGCGCTGGGAAGGTCCGCAGGCGCGGCGCGGTGTGCCGGAGTGGACCATCGATGCGTTGGGTGCGACCGTGCGCATCCGCCCCACGCCGTTCAAGCACATTGGCATCTTTCCCGAGCAAGCTCCCAACTGGAAGTTGGTCGAGGAGCTGCGTCCGCGTCTCGGTGCCAAGCCGCGCTTGCTGAATCTGTTTGGCTACAGCGGCGTGGCGACGGTGTTGGCTGCGCGTCATGGCTACGAAACGACGCATGTGGATGCCTCCAAGGCCGCCATTGCGTGGACACGCGAGAACCAAGCCCTGTCCGGTTTGCCTGACAGTGCGGTGCGCGTGGTGTTGGAGGACGCGTTGGCCTATGCGCGGCGTGAAGCGCGCCGCGGTTCGCGCTATGAAGTCGTGTTGCTGGATCCGCCGCACTACGGACGCGGCCCCAAGGGCGAGACGTGGCAGTTTGAAGACCAAGTGGCCGAGTTGGTCCACGCCGTGCGTGACGTGCTGGCCGAGCGTTCTTTGGTAGTGCTGTCGACCTATGCGATTGGATGTACGCCGCTGACTTTCGCGAACTTGTTTGCCGAGCTGGGGCCCGGTCGCATCGAGGCCGCGGAGTTGGCCCTGACGCAGGAGGATGGTGCGCGGCAGTTGCCGTGCGGCTTCTGTGCGCGGCACATGCGCGGTCTTGAGGCCAGCGCGGTGTCACCAGGGTGAGCACACGCATGGAGCTGTCGATCCTGCATGACGACAACCATGTGCTGGCACTGGTCAAGCCCGCGTGCGTGCCCATGGTGCCGGACGAGAGCTTGGACGCCAGCCTCTATGACCTCGCCAAGGACTGGGTAGCCAAGCGCTACCAGAAGCCCGGCGCGGTGTACTTGGGTGTCGTGCATCGTCTCGATAGGCCCGTTTCCGGTGTGGTGGTCTTCGCTCGCACGAGCAAAGCCGCAGCACGCCTGTCAGAGAGCTTTCGCCAGCGCACCACACACAAGACCTATGTCGCGCTTGTAGAAGGCCAGTACCCTGCGCGCGAGTTTGCTGTCGAGCAGTGGTTGCTCAAGGACGAGCGCACCAATGTGGTGCAGGTCGTTGCGGCAGGTACAGCCCATGCCAAGCAAGCCCACACGCACCTCAAAGTGCTGCGCACGCTGCACGGGCGCTCGTTGGTCGAGTTGCAGCCGCTGACAGGGCGTCCGCACCAGTTGCGCGTTGCGTGTGCTACGCACCTGGGGCCTATCGTGGGGGACCTCAAGTACGGTGCGCGCGCGGCCCTTGACGATGCCTCCATTGCGCTGCATGCGCGCGACCTGCAGTTCGACCACCCTGTGCGCGAATTGCGCGTGGCTGTGTCCTGTGCACCGCCAGACCGCGCATGGTGGCGGGCCTTTGCTTAGGCTAGTGTGCGCACATGCAGACCAAGACAGAAGTTCGTTGGTTGGCAACGACCCTGCTGGTGGTGCTCAGCAGCTTGGGCATCCTCGCGTGGTTGGACACGCCGGTTGTTTCGCCGGTGCAGCGTGCGGATGTGGCTCATCACTTCCTCGTCACCGAGACCGGGCCCGCAACAACGCGCAGTAGCGCTGCGCACACACCGCCACCGCCTGCGGGGCAGGCGTGGGTACGCGGTCGCTTGTCGGTTCCCGCGGATGCGCCTAGTCTCGCGCACCCGCGCGTGGTGTATGTGGAAACGCCTGACGCATTGCAACGTCCGCGCGGTGGTGCTGCGCGCACGATTGGCGAGGACTTGGCTTTTGGTCCTCTGGCGTTGCCGCTCGATTCCAATCACCTTGTCCTGGCGCGCGTCGGTTTGGCCGTCACGCGCAAGGGCTTCTTGGTGACTCCCGGCAAGGGAGCATCAGTGCTCGATTTGGGCATCTTGCAGTTGACGGAGTCGCCCTCGATCGAGCTGTACTTGTTGGGTGAGGAAGACTTGCGCTTGGAAATCGCGCATGTGGAAGGCACGCAAGGCAGCGAGGCTTACTTGTTGTCGGACGCAGGCGCGTGGGCCTTGGGACCGAAGACACTGGTGCCGTTGCGACCGGGCGTGTCGTATTTGCTGGCACCCTTTGTCGCCGAGGCGATGTACGAGTTGGTGCTGGTCGATGCCCAAGGGCGTCGTAGTGCCAAGTTGCGTGCTGCTACGCGCGAGATTGGTGGTGTCCGTGTGGACCTTGATCCCACGAGCATCGATCGGTCAGCGCCGCGTTAGAGCCTGCGCTCGTATTCAGGCGCTCGTATTCAGGCGCTCGTGCGCCATTCCTGCTCGGCGGCTTCTAGTTTGGCTGCGCGCGCTGGCCATGGAACGCCGAGCGCAGCGAACTCCGGTCTGCGTGCACTCGAACGGAAGGCGACCTCGGCACCGAGTGCGAGGAGCATGTCCAAGCGTTGCACGAGCGACGTCAACGCCGCGAGCTTGAGTCCGCGTTCGTTGGTCGGCCATTCGTGGTGATGCGCGCAGTTGTTGGCAATCTCCTCGGGTAAACGCCAGCTGCGTGCCAGTGCAGCTCCTGCTGCTTCATGCTCTTCGCGGAAGAGGCAACCGACCAGTGCGGGTGTAGGCGCGATGGGCTTCTTGCTGCGCTCCAACTCGCGCCGCAGAGTCGCGATCAAGGCCACCTTGCCCACATCGGCTAGCAACACCGCGGTGACGACTTGTTCTGGCGGCAAGCTGAGTTCCGGTGCGAACACACGCGCCATGCGCGCCATTGCCGCGGATTGACGCCACGCCTCCAGAGCCCATGTCGCCAAGGCCCCATCGTCGGGTGCCGAGGCTTTGAGTGCCATGGACCACAGCAAGGCGCGCAAGTCCCGCGCGCCAATGCGCACCACGGCTTCGGCCACTGTGCGTGCAGGTTCGGCTGCCGAGTACGCGGCCGAGTTCGCGGCCCCCAGCACCTCAGCCGACATGATCTGGTCGCGCTCGATGGCCTCGACCACAAGCTTGGTGGAGATGTCTTCACCGCCCGTCAAGTGCAGCAGCGTGGCGTGCGTCGAGGGCAGCTTCGGCAATGCCAGCTTGCCCGCAGCAACTTTGGCGCGCACCGCTTCCAACAGCTGGACTTCAGCTGCTGTCAAACGCGCACGACTGCTCCCTACGGCATCGAGATGATCTTCGATGCGGATCGGTTCCGGTGCGGGCAGCGGTGCGCCAGCATCGGTGCGTTGGTCGGTGTGGTGGAGATCCAAGCAACGAGGGATCGCGTGGTGTCGATCGGGCTCTAGCGCATCCTTCGACGCATGCAAGCGCACAAGTTGAGCTGACTCACACGGGCACGCAGCACCATGAAGGTGACGGCACGAACAAATTTCCGACTACTGGCCGCTGATCGGGCCAGGCGGCCGTTGCGCAAAGCGCACATGCAGAGCAGCGCCGGTACTGACCGAGAAGCAGGCTCGACCGGCGAGATTGCGCGGCACCAGCAAGAACGCTGCGCGCCGGCCCGCCGTCCAAGAGGGTGCACCGGTGAGCGGCCGCACAAGCGGGGCCAGATCCGGCGAGGTGACGAGTGTGCCGATCGGACTTTGCGCCAAATCCCACGTGCGCGCCAACACGCGCAACGGCCCAGCCGCAGAGAACGCGCCCGGTGCGCCCATTACAAAGGGCGGGGGATCCGCTTGGGCAAAGGCAGCGAGCGTGGCGCGCGGCGTACCGCTGCGCTCCATCAGCTTGGCTTCCAGCACAACCTCTTCGTACTGCGTGCCACGGGGCAAGGCGAGCGGGCCGCCGTACCACAACTCGCTGCGTTGTGAGGCACTCCAAAAGGTGCACAGCAGATTCGGCGAGGCCGGATCGAAGGGCGTCACACCGCCAAAGACACCCGAAGTCCATTGCGCTTGTTCAGGCAGAGCAATGCGTGTTTCGCCGGGCCCAATCGGCCGGTACT
>JBILXQ010000092.1:0-8400 GCA_044378375.1 Planctomycetota bacterium | reverse complement strand
AGGTGTGATCGAAGCGATCGGCAGCGAGGTGTCCGGCATGCAGGTAGGCGAGCGTGTGGTGTACGCCACGCCGCCCATGGGTGCGTATGCGTCGGCGCGCAACCTGGCCGCGGAGCGCGTGGTGCGCTTGCCGGCGGACATCTCGGCCCCGCAAGCGGCCGCGACCTTGTTGAAGGGCATGAGCGCGCACTACTTGCTGCACGACAGCTACCGGGTGCAAGCAGGTTCGACCGTCGTCGTGCATGCCGCCACTGGTGGCGTGGGTTCACTCTTGGTGCCTTGGGCCAAGCACAAGGGAGCCAAGGTCATCGCCTTGGTGGGGGCCGCGACAAAGGTCGCACGCGCCCACGCCTTGGGTGCGGATGTGGTGGTGGATACGGTCACGGATGAGTGGGTTGCTGCCGTGCTGCATGCGACTGACGGTCGCGGCGCGGACTGCGTTTATGACTCGGTTGGCAAAGACACATTCGGTCGTTCGCTGGCCTGCCTGCGTGTGCGCGGCACCTTGGTGAGCTATGGCCAATCCTCGGGTGCGGTCCCGCCAGTCGATGTGCTTGAACTGGGGAAGAAGTCCGTGTTCTTGACCCGCCCATCGTTGTGGGACCACACCTCAACACGCTCTGAGTTGCTTGTGCGCGCTGCGGCAGTGCACCAGCTGCTAGCCGCTGGGGTTTTGAGCGCGGACGTGGGCCAAGTGTGGCCGCTGGCCCAGGCGGCCGATGCCCACCGTGCCTTGCAGGCACGCACGACTCACGGCTCCACATTGCTGGTGCCCTGAACTTCGGGTGTCCTCAGCTCCAGCACCACCAACCGCTACACTCACTGCGATCATGCAACCGCTGCTGCACTCGCTGCCCGCGCGCTACAACCTTGCCGAGGACCTCCTAGACCGCAATCTGCGCGAGGGACGCGGCTCAAAGCACTGCCTCTATGTGGGCGAGGAAGCGTGGACCTACGAACAGTTGGTGACGCGTTCCCGCCAAGCTGCGGCTGCCTTGCGTCGTGTCGGTGTGCAGGCCGAAGATCGCGTGCTGATCGTGTTGCCGGATGGCGTTGAGTTCGTCGAAGCATGGTTCGGCTCTCTGCGCGCGGGTGCCGTGTTTGCCATGGTCAATCCGCTGCTGCATGCCGAGCAGTACAGCGAGTATCTCGACTATGTGAAGCCGCGGGCGGTGATCACGCACGAGTCCGTGCTACCCGCGATGTTGGATGCGCTGCAGGCTGCACGCTTCCAACCGCCGGTCTTTGTTGTGGGTGAGTCTCAAGAGCAACTGTCATGGTCCAGTTCTCTTGACGACGAGGATCCTGCCTCGCCCTTGGCCGAAACAGAGCCGACCGGGCCCGATGACCTGGCCGGCTGGTTGTTCACTTCCGGCTCCACAGGCCGGCCCAAGGCTTGTGTGCATGCACACCGCGACTTCTCGTACAACATCGAGACCTACGCCAAGGAGATCGCGCGCTACTGCGAGACCGATGTGTGCCTAGCGGTGCCCAAGCTGTTCTTTGGCTATGCCACCGGCACGAACCTGATGTTTCCCTTCCGCTTTGGGGGCGCAGCGGTGCTGTACCCCGGGCGGGCGACGGTGGATGAGTTGTTGGCTCAGTTAGCGCGGCATCGTCCTACGCTTTTGACAGGTGTGCCGACCATGATCAACAACCTGTTGAAGGACGAGCGCCTCAAGCATGTGGACCTCTCTAGCCTGCGCGTAGTGTTGTCCGCGGGCGAGGCCTTGCCTACGCGCCTGTACGAAGAGTGGAAGGCGCGCACCGGTGTCGAGATCCTCGATGGCATCGGTTCGGCCGAGATGTTCCATATCTACATCTCGAATCGCTTGGGCGATGTCGTGCCGGGCAGCCTCGGTCGCTTGGTACCTGGGTATGAAGCCGAGATCGTCGACCCATCAGGCCAGCGCGTGCCGGATGGCCAACCAGGTCGCTTGCGCGTGCGTGGTGGTTCGACCGCCATCGGGTACCACGCGGACAAAGAACAGTCTGTGCGCACCTTCCAAGGCGAGTGGTGCACCACGGCCGATGTCTTCCGCAAGGATGCAGACGGCCGCTTTTGGTTCGAGGGCCGTGATGACGACCTGTTGAAGGTCTCCGGCATCTGGGTCTCGCCCTTGGAGATCGAGAACGCGCTTCTCGCCCACGAAGCGATTGCCGAAGTGTGCGTGGTCGGGCGTGAAGACGAAGAGAAGCTCGTCAAGCCCTGCGCCTTTGTGGTGCTGCGCCCAGGTTTTGAGGCGGGCGAGGCTTTGGCCGCGCAGCTCAAGGACCATGTCAAGGCGCGTCTGGCTCCGTACAAGTACCCGCGCTGGTTTGAATGGCGTACGGCGCTGCCCAAGAACGATCGTGGCAAGGTTGCACGCAAGGAGCTGAAAGCATGAACGTCAATCGTCCGGTTCTCTTGACAAGCGTCAGCGCCCTGCTGTGTGGCGCTTGTGCTGCTCCAACGGCTCAGCCCACGCTAGAGCTAGACCCTCGCGCTGTGGCGGCCTTTGATGGGCACACCGGCGAACGCTTGGAGTGGGGCGCCATCGTCGCGCGTGCCAGCGACGTGGAAGCCGTGCTGATCGGCGAGAACCACGGTCATCCGTTGGGTTTGGCGAGTGCCGCCGCGCTCTTCGAGGACTTGGTGGCCGCGCAGCCTCGCGCCACCTTGGCCATGGAGTTCTTCGAGCGCGACGAGCAGTCGCGTCTGGATGACTGGTTGGCGGGTCTTTCCGATGACGCCACCTTTGAGGCACGCACGCAGCGCTCGGCTGGCAACTACCCGCCTGGACACCGCGCGATGCTGCAAACCGCGAAGGCCGCGGATCGCGCCGTGTACGCAGCCAATGCACCGCGCCCGTATGTGCGTTTGGCGCGCAGCCAGGGCTACGAAGCACTCGCACAGTTGACGCCCGAGCAACAGCGCCTGTTCTTGCTGCCACCGCGCATGGTCGATGGTCGGTACCGCGAGTCCTTCGACGCCTTCATGGCTGGTGGCGCGGATCCCAAGTCCGACAAGGTCAAGCCGCGCCTTGACTCTGTGTTCCGCTCGCAATCGCTGTGGGATTGGACCATGGCCGATTGTGTGGTTGATGCGGTGCGTGGCGCGCAAACACCGCTGGTGTTGGTGGTAGGGCGCTTCCATGTTGATCATGAAGGCGGCACCGTCCAAGCGATCGAGCACCTGCGCCCGGGCACCCGCACCTTTGTGGTCAGCTACGTCAATCAAGCGTCCGACAAGTTGCAGGACGACGACAAACAGCGCGGCGATGTCGTGCTGTACTGCGGCCCGCAGCCCGAATGACTCTCATGGACCCGCGCCATCCGCATGACTTGGCCAAGCTGACATGGCCCGAGGCTCAAGCCCTCTTTGATCGTCAAGCTGTGGCGATCCTGCCGGTCGGCAGTACCGAACCGCATGGGCCACACCTGCCGCTCGACACCGATGTGACCATCGCGCACGCGCAAGCGCGCCGCACCGCTGAGAAGCTGCATGCTGCGGGCGTGCCGTGCTTTGTCTTGCCGCCGCTGGCCTACGGCTTGGTCGAGTACACCGCTGGCTTTGCAGGGCGCGTGTCGTTGAACCCCGGCACGCTCTGGAACTTGGTCGACGACATCCTCAAGTCGCTCGCGATCCAAGGCCTCGAACGCGCCATCGTGGTCAACGCACACTTGGAACCGGCGCATGTGCAGATCCTGCGCGGCGTGATGATCGATCACCACGCACCCGGCGAAAAGCGCATGCACGCTGTGTTTGTGGATGTGACACGCCGCAAGCTCGCCGAGCGCCTAGGCGCAGAGTTCCAGTCCGGCGATTGCCACGCAGGCAGCTACGAAACGAGCCTCGTGATGGCCGCCGATCCTGGCTCAGTGCGCGAACAAGCGCGCACACACTTGCCCGAGGTGCGCATCCACCTGCTGGAACGCATGAAGGACGGCGTGACCAGCTTCGCCAAAGCCGGCGCCGATCAGGCCTACTGCGGTGCGCCCGCCGCCGCGAGCGTGGCCGAGGGCCAAGCCCTGATCGAGACGCTCTCCGACGCCGCGGTCAGCGCCGCTCGCGAAGCGTGGCCGCAGCTGTTCGGTCACTAGCCCTAGCGCTTCTTGCCGCCCTTGCCGCGCCACGCGTCGATCGCTTCAAGCCACTTCGGTGCTTGGCGCGGCATGAAGCCGATCGAGAACTTCTCGCCAGGGCGTTCGATGTCCAGCACCAAGATGCGCGGCTTGCCGGGCAACCAACGGCTGCCGAACTGATTGGTTAGTCGAGCGCCTTTGACATGGTTGCGCTCCAGCACCGTTAGCTCGCGCGGTACCCAGCGCAAGCACACCAAGGTCTGTTCGGACAGCACCAAGGCTGCATTGCCCTTGGCTTGTTTGATGCCGCGGTCTGTACGGGCGACATAGGAGGCCATGGGGTCCGCAGCGAGCAGCGTGCCGCGTGCGGTCTTCTTGGCCTCTTCGAGCGCCCGCAACGCCATGCGGCGTACCCAGAACCACACAGCCACCAACAGGCCAAGGATGGCCATAACGACAGCTGCGACGATGGCCGCGGTCACACCGGCGGACGAAGACTCAAGGAGTGCCATAGGTTGCTGCGCAGCACCCTACCCAAGCGCGGGGCCAGACTCCAAACTAAGGTGGTGAGCTCCTTCACCACGATGATCCAAGTGCGCTTCGGCCATGTGGACCCGGCCGGCATCGCCTACTACCCGCGCATCTATGATTACATCCACGAGGTGTATGAAGAGCTGTGGGATCGCTACATCGGTGTGCGCTACGACAAGCTGCTCTTGGAGGAGCGCGTGGGCTTCCCGCTGGTGCACTCCGAAGTCGACTTTCGCGCGCCGCTGCGCTTTGGTGACAGGCCGATCGTCAAGGTGACTTGCACCAAGCTCGGGCGTTCGTCGATTCAGCTGCGCTATGTCTTCACGCGCGACGATGTGGTGCTTGTGGATGCGCGCATGACCACCGTCTGTACTGATCTGCGCGCGATGAAGAGCATCCCGCTGCGCGACGAGCACCGCAGCCGCCTTGCTACCTTGCTGGAGACTGGCGCATGAAGATTCGTGAGTTGCATGGTCGCGGCTGGCCGGTGTTCAGCTTTGAGTTCTTTCCGCCCAAGACTGACGAAGGTGCCAAGCAGTTGATGGCGACCGTCGCCGACCTGCAAGAAGTGTGGAAGCCTGACTTCGTGTCGGTCACCTACGGCGCCGGCGGCAGCACACGCGAACGCACCATCGACATCGTGGCGCGTCTGCAACGCGACTTGCGCATCAACACGATGGCGCACTTGACCTGTGTGGGTACGTCGCGCGACGAACTGGCGCAGGTGGTCGATCGCCTGATGGAAGCCGGCGTGCAGAACATCCTTGCCTTGCGCGGTGATCCGCCCAAGGAAGCGGATGGCTCGGTTGCCGCGGCTTTCCAGCCGCGCGCCGATGGGTTCGCGCATGCCACGGACTTGATCGCGTACTTGAGCCAGCGTGCGCATCTGTCGGTCGGTGGGGCGAGCTATCCCGAGGGCCATGTCGAGTCGGCGGACCGCGAGGATGACCTGCGTTGGACCATTCAGAAGGTCCAGAATGGTGCCCAGTTCTTGGTCACACAGCTCTTTTTCGATGTCGAGGTGTACTTCGCGCACGTGGCTCGCCTGCGCGCTGCAGGCGTCAAGGTGCCCATCATTCCGGGCATCATGCCGATCACGAATGTGGCTCAAGTGCAGCGCTTCACACAGCTGTGTGGCGCCTCGATTCCGCCTGACCTCGCAGCGCGCATGGAGCGCGTGAAGGACGATCCGGGCCTCGTGATGGCTACTGGTATCGAGCACGCGATCCGTCAGTGCCGCAAGCTGCTCGAGGGCGGTGCGCCGGGCTTGCACTTCTACACGCTCAACAAGAGCTACGCCACGCGCGCCATCCTTGCGGCGGTGAGGCGCGACTGATGCGCGTCCTCGGCCTCGCTGGCGTTGGTGTGCTGCTTGGTTGGCTTGCGCCTCTTGTGGCGGGACAGACCGCTGCTACGGAGCCGCTGACTTGGCGCGTGTCCGAGCAGCAAGCCGTCGAGTTGTGGCTGCAAGGACAACGCCACGCGACCACTCCTTCGGAAGGGCTGTGGAGCATCGGCACAGGTTGGAAGGACGGCTGGCCGGCCGAATGGCAGCACGCGCGCCCTACGCAGCGCGAGGTCGTCAACGAGTGGACGCTCCTGTCCGGTTCTTTGGCGTTCGCCGGCGGCGAGTTGCTGCTGCGCGATGGCTATCGCTTGGATCAAGGACTTTTGCATGTGCGGCGGCGCTGGGAGTGGCGCGGCAAGGACGTGTTGCGTCAAGTTGCCTTGACGGCACGTTGGCAAGCAGTCGAGGCTGCGCACGCGAAGTCATTTCTGCCGGGCATTTCGTTCTACGGCAACCCCAGCGGTGCGCGCCACGCGGGCACCACGGTGGTCCAAACCGGAGCGGTGGGGGAACGTTCGTACTTGGAGGAGCACCGCTATCCGTTGCCCTTCGCATCGTTGGAATGGAGCGGCCATGTGCTGGCTTTGCACACCTTGCCGTCGTTGGTGCCGGGTGCGCATCGTCGCGACCAATGGTGGTCATTAGGCGTCGAGACTCTGCCGCAGACTAGCGAGCTCGCTTTGCTTTCGGGTCCGTGTGCTGCGAACGGCCGCAACGCCGTGGCCAAGGCGCGCCAAGACAGCTTCATGGCCTACGACGAGACATGGATGGATCTGCGTCCGGGGGCCATCGTCGAGAAGGAGTACGCGCTGCAGTTGGTCACAGGTGCTGCGCCTGCGCATGGCTTTCGCAAGCCGTTGGCGACGGCTCTGCAGCGCGCCCAACCGTTGCGCAGTGACAGCCTGCCGAAGGCCAAGGACATCCTTGCGTCCAAGCTCGCCTTTGCGCGCACGCGTTGGCGTGAAGGGGAGAACCATGCCGGCTTTGAGATGTACCCCGACTTTGTCGAGGGCACGCACTATGTGATGGGCTGGGCGGGCCAAGCCGAGGCCGTGCCGTGGGCTCTTTTGCAGATGGAAGAGCGCATCGCCTGGCCGGATGCGCGTGCCACCGCGGTGAAAGCGCTCGACACATTGGCGCAAGCACCCTTCGATGCATGGGGCTTCGCGCAGCACTTGCACGCTGAAAGCCGCGCTTGGACCGAGCGCGATCCCGTGTCGCAAGGTCAAGCGTTGGAGTCCTTCACGCGTGCGGTCGAAGACGCACGCGCCAAAGGCATGCCCACCAAGCGCTGGGACGTGTTCGTGGTGCGCGCTAGCACTTTGCAGGCTGAGCGCATGTTGGCACCGGATTGGCGCGCTCCTTCGACGGCAGAGTGCTTCTTGGTTTCTCCGTTGTTGCGCGCCGCGCGCCTCTATGGAGACGAGCGCTTCGCTCAAGCAGCCCTGCGTTGCGCGGAAGAAGCGGCGCGTCGCCACATCAGCTGGGACGAGCCGTATTGGGGCGGCACACTCGATGCGCGCTGCGAAGACAAGGAAGGTTGCTGGGCAGGCTTCCAAGCCTTCTTGGCGGCCCATGACCATGCGCTCATCAAGCAGGATGCCGCAGCAGCGCGCTTGTGGTTGGAGCGCGCCGCGCATGCGTTGGATGCAACGCTGTCGTGGACGATGACGTGGGATGTGTCGTTGCCGGCGGGGCGCTTGGCCGACCATGCCTTCCGCTCACGCGGTTGGACTGTGGTCTCGGCGCAGAATCAGCACCTAGATGTCTACGGAGTGCTGTACACGCCCGAGATTTGGCGCATGGGCGAGTTGCTGGGCCGCCCGGAGCTCAAAGACTTGGCCAAGTTGATGTTCCGCAGCTGCGGCCAGTTGCTGGACGAGTACGGCAGCGCCGGTGAGCAGCTGCAGCACACAAACTTCGCGCAGGCCGGCGACATGTCCGATGTCGAGCGCATGCGCGGCGGCTACAGCGAAGGCTGGACCGTGTTCTGGATCACGGCCCACTTCCTGCATGCACTGGCCCGCTTTGACGAGCTCGGCGTGACGGTGGACGAGCTAGATCGCTAGCTGTCCACTTTACTTGACAGGTTGCAGCTTGGGAGCCCCCAGCAGCTCTCCTGCGCGGTTGGCACCGGATGAGTCCAGCGCCAGCGGCCACAGCAAGTTGTCAAAGTGGTACAGCAGGAGCGTATCCGCGTCGCGCGTGTGCCGCCGCGCGGGTGCAAAGCGCGCGCCGCTGTAGCGCGCACCTCGGGAGACGCGCACTTCGTCAATGGCGCCCTGTAAGAAGCTGGTCGGGCTGCCAGATTTCTTTACATCTGCGCCCAGGATGAGCGGCAGTTCGTTGCGTGTGCGTGTTCCGCCCGCTTTTTGTGAGGCCACCAGCGCACCGTCTACATACAAGCGCACTTCTTGCCCGTCGTATACGCCCGCCAAGTGCTGCCATGTGTTGCG
>JBILXQ010000091.1:0-8428 GCA_044378375.1 Planctomycetota bacterium | reverse complement strand
GGTTGCTTGCTGTTGGTCAAGTTGCGGAAGGTGGCGTGCAGGCTTTGCGGCGGATCGCGCCTGTAGAGCTTGAACCAACCGCTGGCATCGGTCTTCCCGACCTCGACCCCATCAGCCAACACCACAGCTTCGGCGATCGGGCTGTTGCGGCGACTCGACACCACGCGCACCCATTCGCCCCAACCAAAACGCATGTCCACTTGCAGCAAGTGATCATCGCGCGTGCCGGCTACTGGCTGTGACTGGGCCGAATCACCGCGTTCCGGCGCGTGCTGGTCCGCATCGATGCGCCAGCGGAAGGGCTTGTCCACTGGCCAATCCTCCAGCACTGTCTGGCGCGGGCGTGCCCACAGACTGCGCTGACCCTCATGCGTGTCGAGCACAAGGTGAAAGCGTTGCAGCACCTCGCCGCTATCGCGACTGCGCGGCTCAAAGCTGTAATCCGCCTTAGCCACAGCATCCCGCACACGGAAGTCCGCCTTGCTCTCGCCCGGCGCGACCTTGCGCTTGCGCGGCGACCACTCGTAGGGATCGTTCTCCTCGATCTCGACCGTGTAGTTGCCCGCCGGCAAGCTGGCAAAGCTATACGGCTGCTCGGTGCGCGAAGTACGCCACAACGACAGCTCGGGAGCCGTTTCCGAGCGCAAGCGCACGGTCACGCGCTGGGCATATGTGCCGCTGTCGGAGCGCAAGCTCCCCGCGATGCCCCCCACGATCGGTAGCTCGGCCAAGTCGATGTCCAACCGCGTGCGCGCACCAGCCAACAAGGTGGCCTCCATCCGTTGCTCGACACAGGCCAGGTGCCGGACGCGCACCTGCACCACACTCGCTGGCTGGAACGACCACGCAGCCAGGCCATCGTCATTACTGCGCTTGTCCTCTTTGCGTCCATCCATGCGCTCGATGGTCACCAGCGCCTGCGGCAGGTTCTGTCCAGCGCGCTTGACATGCACATCGAGACCCGACAACGCAGCCAGCTCTACGGCGACCGTGCCAGAACGGCCGTAGGCTTGGCGGAATTCACTGCTCCCGCGCCAGCAACCATCCGTGGACCGCACGATCAAACGCTCCATGCGCGGCTCTTCGCTCGTGATCGCTGGAAAGCGCACCCACGGCAGCTCGGAACCATCGCCCGCAGGCGCCGGTCGCAGCTCCAACACATCGCTGCGTTCCTCGCGTTCCTCCAAGTTGCGCCACTGCAGCTGCACTCGCAGTTGCTCTAGCGGCACTGCGTCCCCCGGATGGACTGCCACACGAACCGTGGGCCCGCACGGCACGCGCCACCACTGCTGTTCCGGGCTGCCATCCCACGCGACTTCCTGCGTGGTGAGGTCCGTCGGGCGTCGTCCGTCATGCGCTTGCAGCACGAACGCCGCCGCGTCAAACGAAGTTGACAGCTCCACCACACCCTCGGCATCTGTTTCGGCCTCGACCGTGCGGTCTCCCTGGCGCAGACTCAAGCGATAGTGCGGCAGTGGCTCACTGGTGCGCGCATCCAACACGAGCGCGCGCAGCAAGCGCGTTGGCAGTGCCGATTCCTCGCCCACGGGCGCCACCACCACGCGCTCCGTAGCGGATGCTGCGCGCGGATCGTCGAGCTCCAGCTCTTCCTCGTCGTCAAACTCTGCCGACGGCTTGGGCTCGACACTCTCCGCGGGAGTGAAGGCAACCTCCTCGTCCACCTCCATCCCCAAAGGCTTCAACTCGGACTCTGGCGACCACGACCACAGCCATACCAACAGGCACACAAGGCCCGCTCCCAGCAGCCAAACCAAGCGTCGAGGTGTTGCGGAGCGCGCGTGCATGCGGTGTCGTCGTGCGGGCGGATGATACCCTGACAGGGACAGATGACTCGCGCCTTGCCCTACACCGGACCGTGGTTGTTGGCCCCCATGGAGGGCGTCACCGCTCCGTCCTTCCGCGATTTGGTGTTGGCCCGCAACGCAGCGCACACCTTGGGCGGTGCCTGCACCGAGTTCGTGCGTGTCATCGACACGCCGGTGCCTGTCAAGGTGATGCGACGCCACCTCGGCACGCGCCGCTTTGCGCAACCTGTCGCGCTGCAACTGATGGGCGCTGACCTCGAAGCCCTTGCCGCCAGCGCCCAACACGCCGCCCAAGCGGGCGCGCCGGTCATCGATCTCAACTTTGGTTGCCCCGCCAAGGGAGCCTTGCGAGGCTGTGCCGGTTCCGCAGCGCTCAAGGATCCGCGTCAACTGGAACGCACGGTGGCAGCGGTGGTCAACGCCGTGCCGGGCCATCCGGTGACCGGCAAGATTCGCGCTGGTTTTGACGATGCGTCGCGTGTGGAGGACCTTGCCCGCGCCATCGAAGCAGGTGGCGCCTGGATGTTGACCATTCACTGCCGCACGCGCGCCGAAGCCTACTGCGACGAGGTGGACTGGACGCGCATCGCACGCGCCGTCCAAGCCGTGTCCATTCCCGTCTGCGGCAATGGTGGCGTGAACACGCACGCCGACCTCGAACGCCTACGCAGTGAGACCGGCTGCCGGTACGCCATGATCGGACGAGCAGCTCTGGGTGATCCGTGGATCTTCACGGGCGCACAGGTGGCCGCGCAGGAAGCAGCACGTTTCTTGCTCGACTACGCCGAAGCTCTCTTTGCCACCGGCGAACCCTCCAAGAAGGGCGTGGCGGGCCGCTTGAAGCAGCTCTTGGTGCATTGGACTGCAGGTGGATTGTGTACGCCGACGCGTGAAGCGTGGCTGCACACACCCACACCCGATGAGCTCTTCGAGCGCCTCAGCGCCATCGCAGGTACTGAGCGCTGTGCGCACCGCAATCCGCTGCTGACCTGAAAAAGTTGATTGGCGCACCGCTCACGCGCAAATCCGCTACACTCCGCGCAAGTCTTTCCCCACCCAGACTAACTGCCAGCAGACGCGACATAGCTCCGGAGTCAATGCCTTCAATGGCCAAGTGGACCCACGCGGACAGCGACAACCTTTACAACGTCCAGAAATGGGGCTGCGGATTCTTCCGCGTCAACGAGAACGGCAACGTCGAAGTGCGGCCGGAGGGGCCTGAGCGCCCGCACCGCCCCGGCATCGACATGTATGAGCTGCTGGGGCAGATTCTGCGCCGCGGTGTCAACACGCCGATCCTGTTGCGTTTCGACGGCATCCTGCGCGCGCGTGTGCGCGCCATGAACGACGCCTTCAACAGCGCGCGCAAGGAGTTCGGCTACGAAGCCCCCTATCGCGGCGTGTTCCCGATCAAGGTCAACCAAGAGCGCCATGTCGTCGAGGCGCTGCTGTCGGAAGGCAAGAACCACAGCATGGGCCTTGAGGTCGGTTCCAAGCCGGAACTGATCGCGGTCATTGCGTTGCTCGCTGGTCACTCCAGCTTGATGATCTGCAACGGCTACAAGGACGAAGAGTACATCGAGATGGCCCTGCTCTCGACCAAGCTCGGCATCACGCCGATCCTCGTCGTCGAGAAGTACTCGGAAATCGATGCCATCCTGGCGGTGTCAAGGCGTTTGGACATCAAGCCCTCGATCGGCATGCGCAGCAAGCTGTCCGGCAAGGGCGCCGGCCGCTGGCAGGAGTCGGGCGGCGACCGCTCGAAGTTCGGCCTCACCACGCGCGAAATGGTGATGGTGGTCGAGCGCATGAAGAAGGAAGGCCTGGCCGAGTGCGTCAAGCTGCTCCACTTCCACTTGGGCTCGCAAATCCCCGAGATTCGCTCGCTCAAGAACGCCTTGCGCGAAGCGACCTACACGTTGGTCGGCCTGCACCGCATGGGCTGCAAGATCGAGTACTTCGACTGCGGCGGCGGTTTGGGCGTCGACTACGACGGCAGCTCGACCAACTTCGAGTCGTCGATGAACTACTCGATGCAGGAGTACGCGCGCGATGTCGTGTACCACCTGCAGCAAGCCTGCGCCGAAGCCGGCATCCCGCAACCGACCATCGTGACCGAGTCTGGTCGCGCCTTGTCGGCGCACCACGCGGTGCTGGTCACCGAAGTCTTGGGCACGACCGACTTCACCGAAGAGGGCTTGCCGCAGAAGCCGACCGAGGAAGAGCACGAGCTCGTGCACAACTTCCACTCGGTGCACGAGAATGTGACCGCGAAGAACTACCAGGAGAGCTACCACGACGCGTTCCAGATCCGCGACGAAGCCATGGTGCTCTTCAACGTGGGTCAGATCTCGATGGAAGAGCGCGCGCGCGTGGAAGACTACTTCTGGCGCACCTGCGAGAAGATCTTGCGCATCACGCGCACCTTGGACTATGTGCCCGACGACCTCGCGAACCTGGAGCGCGACATGGCGGACACGTACTTCCTCAACTTCTCGCTGTTCCAGTCGCTGCCGGACAGCTGGGCCATCCACCAGTTGTTCCCGGTGCTGCCGCTGCATCGCCACAACGAGCAACCGACGCGCCGTGCGATCCTCGCAGACATCACCTGCGACTCGGACGGCAAGGTCGATCGCTTCATCGACCTGCGCGATGTGAAGCGCACGCTGGAGCTGCACCCGCTCAAGCCGAATGAGCCCTACTACTTGGGCTTCTTCTTGGTCGGCGCGTACCAGGAGATCTTGGGCGACATGCACAACTTGTTCGGTGACACGAACGTGGTGCACGTGGACTTGGACGATGGTGGTCGCCCGCGCTTGACACACGTGTTGCGCGGCGAACGCGTGCAAGATGTGCTCGAGTACGTCGAGTACTTCGAGTCGGACCTGTTGGCCAACCTGCGCCGCAGCGTCGAGAAGTCCTTGGAAGAAGACCGCATCACCTTCGAGGAATCGGCGCTCTTGTACCGTCGTTACGAGGCGGGCCTGCACGGCTACACCTACTTGACGCGCGACAAGAAGAACGGCGACACGCCGCAGATGTTCCAACCCACGCTCGTCTTCCAAAAGACCGACGCATGAGCACTCGCAACTACATCCGGCCGGGCGCCTTGGTCCGCTTGGACTATGTGATGCGCGGTCCGGATGGCGAGGAGTTTGACCGCTCCGAGCCGGACGAGCCGATGGAGTATCTCCACGGCCACGAGGAGATCCCTCCGGCTTTGGAGCGCGCGCTCGACGGCATGGATGTGGGCGCCAGCAAAGTCGTGGCCTTAGGCCCCGGCGAAGCGTTCGGTCCGCATGATCCCGATGCCATCGTCGCGGTGCCGCGCAGCGAGTTCCCTGAAGACGCGGAAGTGGTGCCGGGCGACATCGTGCCCGTCCAGTTGCAAGACGACGAAGGCCACGAGCTCGACGGCGAGAGCATCGACATGAAGGTCGTCGAGATCTCGCCCGATGCGATCGTGTTGGACGCCAACCACCCGCTCGCAGGCCAAGCGGTCACCTTCGAAGTGACCATCTTGTCGGTCGAGCTGCTGCACGCCGACGAGATCGCCAAGCGCAAGAAAGACTGAGCAGAGCGGCGCAGACTCAGATCTGCGAAGGCAGCGAGGCCGCGCGCAAGCGATGCGCGAAGTCCACCATGCCCGTCAGGCTGTCGGCGCAGAAAGCCCAAGTCAGCCGGCCGCGCAAGTCGTGATCCACGCCGCGGCCTCCCAACACCAAGGCCACCCCACGCGAGAGCGCCGCGTCGTGAAGCAAGCGGAAGTCGCGCACAAAGCTCTCGCGCTGGCTGACGTGCGAGATGGACAGCCAGAACAAGCGCGGACGCACCGTCTCGATGGCCGCCTTGAGTGTGCGCAGCGGGTGGCCGGTGCCGTAGCTTTCGGCACGCCAACCTGCTTCGCGCAGTGCCAGCTCCACCATGGCCGTGGGCAGGGTGTACGGGTCGCCTTCTGCTGTACCACCGATGGCTAGCGGCGCATCAGCTGCCGGCGGCGGCAACAACAGGCGCATCTCGTGCAAGAAGCGCGTGCAGATCTCGATCGCGCGCCGCTCTTCAAAGATCTCGACGCGGCCGTGCTTCACATCCAGGCCCAGGTCGGCGAAGGCCGGCGCGATGCCCTTCTCGATCACCTCGCAGAGACGATTGCCACCGAGCCACAAGTCATAGCCCAGACGTCGGAAGGCATCTTCGTCACCCGCAACCAACGCGGCGCGCATCTCGGCGCGAGCGCGGTCATAGACGATCGGTCCATGACCCGTCGCGGGCGGCAGGCCGAGCAGTTCGGGCCGCGTCACCATCTGGCCGCGGTCACGCAGGAACTGCAGCACGCCGTGGATCGGCAGACGACGGTGCCCTCCCACCGTGCGCACCGAGGGCAACAAGCCCCGGTCGCACCAACGCTTGAGGGAGGCCTCGCTGACACCGATGGCTAGGGCAACTTGACGAGGGGTGAGCTGGCTGCGCATGGGGCTTGGGGCAGGCTCGGGGCGGGATCAAGGACATGCTTGACCGATTTGCACGAATCTGCCTCGCTTGGGTGTTCGTAGACCACAGCACGACCGATGCAAAAAAAGCTCACACGAGCCAAGGACGCGAACATGATTGCCATCCGAAATGCCCATCTAGGCTGCGGTCCCGACGAGACGCTGGCCTCCTCCGCCCCGGCCCCCTGCACGGACGCCCAAGAGCATGCACAGCAGGTGGATCTGCCGCGGGCCGAGCGCGCCGTACGCGAGCTCCTGGCTGCTCTGGGCGAAGACCCGCAACGCGAAGGGTTGCTCGACACGCCGCGGCGCGTGGCCAAGATGTACGCCGAGGTGCTGGCTGGCCGCTCTGAAGATGCAGCGACCCACTTGGCACGCACCTTCGAAGTCGGTGACAGCGGACTCGTGCTGCTGAAGGACATTCGCTTTGCCTCGGTCTGCGAACACCACCTGCTGCCCTTCATCGGTCGCGCGCATGTCGCCTACCTGCCGAAGGGCCGCGTGGTCGGGCTCTCCAAGCTGGCCCGTGTGGTGGAGGTCTACGCTCGCCGAGCGCAAGTGCAGGAGCGCATGACACGCGAGATCGCCGAAGCGCTCATGACCCATGTAGAAGCCGATGCGGTGTTGGTGCTCGTCGAGGCGCAGCACTACTGCATGAAGATGCGCGGCACCAAGCAACCATCCAGCACGATGGTGACGATGGCTGCGCAAGGCGTCTGGCAACACGACCACGAGGCACGCCGCGAGGTGCTCTCGTTGATCAAGGGCAACGGATGTTAGGATGAGGCGAGCATGCAAGCCGCCATCCCCTACCTGAAGACCCTGTCCACCGAGCGCTTTCTGGAGATCTATGCGGGTCTAGAAGTGCAGGGGTTCGGTCCGCTCGACCGCGAAGTCGCGCAGTCGCTCAAGTTCCGTCCTCAAGCCATCCAAAAGCTGCCGATGGCCCAACGCGCCAAGCGCGCGCGCATGATCGTCGAGCAAGCGGCCAACGAAGAGTTGGCCTACGAGCTAATGGGCGCGTATTTGCTGCGCCACAAGAAGGCCCTCGTGACAGGTTTTCTTGACGCCACCGGCGTGCCGCACCAAGACGGCATGATCGAGGACATCCAAGCCGTGGAGCCGGATACGGCGAAGGTCAGCGATGCCATCGCGGTGCTCGATAAGAGCTTCCCCAAGGACGATGTGAGCATGTACCTCGTGCTGTGCGCGGCCATGTGGCCGGAGAACGCTGGCATCAAGGCCGCTCGCGCGGCGCGCTAGTTGCGCTTACCGCGAAGCGGTTGGCAGCGCGGGCACACATGCGTGCCGCGCTGGCCGACCACCAGCTTCTTGATGGTCGTGCCGCAGGTGCGGCACGCTTGGCCATCGCGTCCGTAGACTTGGAACTGGGCTTGGTACGAGCCCGGGTTGCCCTCGGGCGTGCGATAGAACGAGTCGAAGGAACTGCCTTCGCGCTCGATCGCCTCAACCAGCACGCGCTTGATGACCAGTGCAAGCTCCTGCGCCTGCTGCAACGACACGCGCGCGCTGTTGACCAGCGGGTGCAAACCGACTGCGTGCAACGACTCATCCACGTAGATGTTGCCAAGCCCGGCCAAGAAGGTCTGATCGAGCAGCAACGGTTTCATGGCGCGACGCCGCGCCTGCAACGCCGAGTGCAGCCACGCGCCGTCAAAAGTACTGGACAGAGGCTCGGGCCCTAAGTCCGCGAATTCAGGGATAGGAGCCGAACGCGCCAGCACGCGACCGAACTTGCGCACATCCAAGAACCACAGCGTCTGGCCACCCTGCAAGTGCAGCGCGACCTTCCACCACATCGGAGCTGCATGGCGTGTGGGCTCCACCACCAAGCGGCCCGTCATGCGCAAGTGCACCAGCACATGCTGCGCAGCGCGCGCAGAACCTTCCAGGTCCATCACGATCCACTTGGCGCGCCGCCACGCCTGTGCGATGCGTTGTCCCTGCACAGCGCGCGCAAAGGCCTTGATGTCGCCCTCAACGGTGCGCGGCCAAGCGCACTCGACGCGCTCGATGGTGCGTCCCACCACCAGCGGGCGCACCAAGCGCATCGTCGTTTCGACTTCCGGCAGCTCGGGCATGCCCGCAATT
>JBILXQ010000090.1:0-8433 GCA_044378375.1 Planctomycetota bacterium | reverse complement strand
TGGACCCCGCGCTCTTCGCAGGGATGGGCGCTGCGCTGCGCGTCGAAGGCTTGACCGCTGAGCTGCAGCTCAACGATCAAGAGATCGATGCCTGTGTCGATCGACTCCGTTCGGCGGGCGTATCTATCCGCGCACTCGTGCCGCGCAAGTTGTCGCTCGAGGAATCGTTCATTGGTCTCGTACAGGAGCGCAAGCCGTGAAGCCCGCAACCAAAGCGCTGCTGGAAGATGCCTTCCTGCAGATCCTCGACAACACGGTGTTCCGCATCTTGGTGGCCGTGGTCATCTTGATGGTGCTGCCTACCTTCTTGGTCGGAGCCACGCCGGAAGGCATCGACTTGTTGTTTGGATGGAAGGTCATCCCCTACTCGGATCTCATGGGGATGCTGGGGCCCAATGCTCCCCGACCGGCTGACCTGCAGATAGCGTTCGTGAAGTCGGTACAAGAGTTGGTCGTGCAAGGCTTCGCCGGCACGATTGGCGTGTTCTTCTGCATCGCAGCCACAGCCTTCTTTGTGCCGCGCATGCTGGAGAAGGGTGCCGCCGATGTGCTGTTCTCGCGACCGTTGTCGCGCGCCACGCTGGTGCTGTCGCGTTGGTTCGCAGGCGTGCTGTTCGTGGCCGTCTTGGCGTTCCTCTTGGTGGGCGGCATGCACCTGGGCTTCTTGTTGCGCTCGGGGCACAGCGATCCGGGCTTCCTGTGGAGCGCGCTGACTCTGGTCTACATGTTCGCCGTGATCCACTGCCTGTCGACGATGGTCGCGGCCTTCACGCGTTCGAGCATCGCGGCCATCTTGTTGAGCTTGGTCTTCTTCGTCTTCAACGGCTGCATCCACCGCGGATGGCAGTTCAAGGAGTACGCCACCGCCATGGAAGAGGCGACGCGCGAGGAGGACAGTGTCAGCGAGCGCTCGCCTCTCGTCAGCACTCTGGGCACGATCCTCGATGGCCTGCATTGGGTCCTGCCGAAGACTTCGGATGCGGACATTTTGGCCGAGAAAATGCGCACCGTGGTCATCGGACCGGATCATGTCCTGCGCGATAAGCCCACAGAGATGTTGGTGGCGCGTGACTACGAAGGTACGAAGCTCGAACGCAGCGTGGATGATCTTGCGGCGCAGGCAGCAGTGTGGACTGGTGTGGCGGATGGCGGTCAAGTTGTGGCGCGCATCGAGTTGAAGCGTCGCACGCGAGTCCTCTCGCGCGAGGTTGCCAAGAACGGCCGTGAGCGCGTCAAACGACTCACAACACGCCAAGCGGCCGACGAGGCGCAAGAGGCGCAAGGTCCCGCGACGCGCCGCGAGTCAGTGCAGGTGAGCAGCATGAACTTTGAGCTCATCTCATGGAGCGAACCTGGCGCACAAGGGTGGACACGCGATCGCGCCTTCCTGAGTGAAGGCGACTGGCTCTACGAAGTCGATGTGTCGTTGCAGCCCGATTGGATCGACGAAGCCGAAGCGGAACGGCGGCTGAAGAGCTTCCTCGGAGGGATCACCTTCGACAACGCTGCAGTAGGCCGCGTAGATCCCAGCACGTGGTACGCCAAACGCTTTGGATGGACAGCTCCCATGCCCTTTAATGCGTTTGTGTCGATCCTGACCACGCTGCTCTTCAGTGTGGCGCTGCTCGCCGCGGCCGTTTGGCGCGTACAACGCACCGACCTGTAAAGCACGCATGACAGCTTCATTGCGCCAACTAGCGGATGACCTACGAGCGATCCTCGGCCCCCGGGGTGTGCTCGATGAGGTCACTGCACGCGTACCGTATGAGTGCGATGGTCTCGCCTTCATGCGGCATGTGCCGGATCTTGTGATCCTGCCACGCACCACGCGTGAGTGCGCAGCTGCAATGAAGCTGTTGGCCCGGGCTGGAGTGCCGGTCGTTGCACGCGGAGCGGGCACGGGACTGTCTGGCGGTGCGACACCTGTGAGCGGCGGAGTCCTCGTGGGCACAGCGCGCATGCGTGATGTGCTGGAGATCGATGCACGCAATCGCTTTGCGCGTGTGCAGACCGGTGTGGTCAATGTGGATCTGACACATGCGTGCGAAGCGCATGGCCTCTACTACGCACCCGACCCGTCCAGTCAAAAAGCCTGCACCATCGGCGGCAATGTTGCTGAGAACTCAGGTGGTCCGCACTGCTTCAAGCACGGAACCACTTCGCGGCACATTCTTGGACTGGTGGTGGTGACGGCCGAAGGTGAGGTGTTGGACCTGTCGCGTCCGCTGCTGGAGCCTCAAGGCCTGGACCTGGTAGGCCTCTTCGTCGGCAGTGAAGGTACCTTTGGAATCGCAACCGAAGCCACGATTGCACTGACGCCAGCTCCTGCGGTTGTGGAAACAGCGTTGGCAATCCATCTCGATCTAGATGCGGCCTGCGATGCTGTGTCGCAGATGATTGCCGAGCGGGTGGAGCCTTCGGCCATTGAGATTCTCGACAAGCTCACCATCGAAGCCGTGGAGAACTCTGTGCTGGCAGCTGGCTATCCCAAAGATGCGGAAGCCGTGCTGCTTGTGGAAGCTGAAGGCTGTGATGTGGAGGTGCGCGCGACGATGGATGATGTCGAGCGCATTGCACGCCAGCATGGAGCCGTGGATGTGCGGCGCGCGCGTGATGCCGCACAGCGGACCAAGCTGTGGGCCGGCCGCAAAGGCGCGTACGGTGCCATGGGCCGCGTGGCTCCTGATCTGTATGTCTCCGATGCTGTGGTGCCGCGGCATCGCTTGCGCGAGTTGGTGCGCGCAGTCACGGAGATTTGTCGCGAGCGTCACTTGAAGGTCGCCAATGTGTTTCATGCTGGTGATGGCAACCTGCACCCCAACATCAGCTACGACCGCCGCAATCCCGATGAGTTGCGCCGTGTGCTCGAAGCTGGCGACGAGATCATGAAGGTCTGCATTGCTGCTGGTGGCTCTCTCACCGGCGAACACGGTGTAGGCCTCGAGAAGCTCAGTGGTATGGAATGGTTGTTCACGCGTGATGACCTAGCGGCCCAGTGCCGCGTGCGCGAAGCCTGGGATCCCATGGTGCGTTTGAATCCAGGCAAGACATTGCCTTTGCGTGCCTGCATGGAAACGCGCACCAAGGAGCAGACGCGCTCGTGACTACGCGCGATCTCGATTGGGCCCGCATCCTTGACCAAGAGGTGCGTGAGGTCGTGCTCGGAGCACCTGTGTTGCGGCCAACGACCGAACAAGCGGTGGCGGACTGCTTGCTGTTCGGGCAACAGCATGGGCTCAAGCTGCGCGCCGTCTCTGGCCTGCGCACCCCGCGGCCAGCGCGAGCACAGGAAGCGCGCGTGGATGCGTGGATTTCGTTAGAAGCCCTGCGTGGGCTGGTTGACTGGCATCCGCATGAAGGCACGGTGACAGCACGCGCGGGCACTCCACTTGCGGAGGTCGAAGCCATCGCGGAGAGCGCTGGTTGGCGTGTCCTGCCGCAGGTACCCGATCCGCTGCACACCACCGTCGGCGGCATGATCTCCGCTGGGATCAGTGGCCTCGAACGGTTGCGACGCGGACCGCTGCGCCATCATGTCCTTGGAGTGCGCTTGGCCTTGCCCAATGGCTCGGTCGTGCGCAGCGGCTCGCGTCTTGTGAAGAATGTCACCGGCTATGACGTGCACCGTGCGGCCACCGGTGCACGCGGCGAGCTAGGTGTCGTCGTCGAAGCATCGTTGCGCTTGGTGCCACTGCCGCGCGCGGCCTTCCGGCTGAGTTGGAACAGCTCGTCGTGGACTGCTGTGGATGCGGCCGCACAAGCTCTGCTCTCCACTTCGGTCGAGTTCGACTGCGTGCGCAGCACACGCATGCCAGATGGATGGACCTTGGTTGCCTGGTACTCGGGACGCCCGGAAACATGCGCTGTTATGGAACAGGAAGCGCTGCGCGCCGTGCCCCAGATGCAGTCAAGTGGAGTGGACACGTGGGATGGCGGTCCGCTTGCAGCTGCTTGGAAAGACACGCGGGCTAGCGAGGCCGTGGTAGAAGGATGTCTGGAACTGGGCTGTTTGCGCACGGAATGTGCGACGCAAGTGGAGCAACTGCTCAAGTCGCAGGCGGATGTGCGCCTTGTCGACCACGGGCTGGCGAGGATTGTGCTTCGCGATAGCCTGCATCCGCAGAAGCCTATGCACCCGCCCTATGTGGCTGCTGGCAGCGTGCAAGCACAACTCGAACTCCGCCTCCGGCGGGCACTGGATCCTCACGGCGTGCTAGCGCGGAGTCCTGCGTCATGAATGAACTCAAGGATCGCATTGACTACGCGAAGAGCCTCGATTGCGTGCATTGCGGGCTGTGCCTGAACTCATGCCCCACCTACCGGCTAAGCGGCGCTGAGCCTTCAAGTCCGCGCGGGCGCATCCATCTGATGCGCAGCGTGGCCGAAGGCGCGCTGGAGCCTGATGCCCGCATGAAGGAGGAGTTCGACTTCTGTCTCCTGTGCAGACATTGCGAAAGCGTCTGCCCATCGGGTGTGAAGTTCGGACAGTTGATGGAAGGAGCGCGTGATGGAGCCGAGCGTGCGATGCCACGCACCGGCTTTGCTCGCGTGGCTCGCGAGATGGGATTCGGCGTACTGTTGCGCTCTCGTACCGCCTTGCGTGCCTTCACGGCGCTGGGGCGCCTAGCTCAAGTGTCGGGTGCAACCGCGTGGACGGCCAAACTGCTGGGCACGCATGGACAGATGCTCGTTGATGCGCCCAGCCTTCCTGCGGCCCGTGACCGGCAACGGCCGGCTGCGCTGACGCGCGCAATGGGAACGCGCGTGGGCGCCGTAGCCTTCCTCGAAGGCTGCGTGATGACCGAGCTGTTCGCGCGGGTCAATGCCGCGGCCATTCGTACGCTGGCTTACGCGGGCTTTGATGTGCATGTACCGCTGCGCCACATGTGTTGTGGGTCGCTGCATGCCCACAATGGAGAGCTAACCGGCGCGCGCGAGCTCGCGCGCGAGACCATCGCGTTGTTTGATGCTCTGGTAGACGAGCATGGGCAACCGCTGCCTGTGATCGTCGACTCAGCTGGTTGCGGCTCGCACATGAAGGAGTACGGTCACCTACTGGCCGATGATCTGGCTTGGTCTGCTCGCGCAGCAGCCTTCGCGCGGCGGGTCTACGACTGGACAGAGTGGCTGGTGCGCGAGCCGGCGCGGTCTGTGCTGCAGCCGGCCTTGGCTGCGCAAGCAGCTCGTCATCGTGACACGACGGTGACTTGGGATGACCCCTGCCACCTGTGTCATGGGCAAGGAATCCGCTCGCAACCGCGACTGTTGATCAGCTGGCTGGGTGCCCCGCATGCGCCGTTACGCGATGCCGAGTCGTGCTGTGGTTCGGCGGGAATCTACAGCTTGGTCCGGCCGGAAGACTCGAAGGCGGTGCTAGCGCCCAAACTGGAGGCTCTGCAAGAGACCGGCGCGCAAGTACTCTTGACGGCGAATCCCGGCTGTCATCTGCAGTGGGAAGGCGGTGTCAAGCGCAGTGGACAGGCAGTCCGCGTGCTGCACCTTGCCGAAGCGATCGACCGCAGCCTACGGGGTCAAGCTCTCTAAGAACTTGAGGCATGCGCCAGCATCGGCGCGTGCACCCTTCGGCCAGGTCAGCAGCAACGACGCAGGCTGATCCGGAAGCGAGACATCCAAACGCACGGCATCGCGAAAGCCGCCGGCAGCATCCCATGTGCGCTCGTGCACCCATGCCACGTCGTACCCGCGCCATGCGAGCTTGCCTTCGCCCGCGGTCTGCGTGCCTCCCGAAGATGGCAGTTCGCCCAGATCGCGCCAACGCACGCGTTCGAAGTGCTCCTTGCGCACACGCTCCCAGTGCTGCTGGGGCACGAAGACCAAGAGGGCTTCGCGAGGCGCGCGTCCCGCAGGCCCTAAGTCAACTCGGCTTCGGTCAACCACCGCAGCCGCCTCTGTCGTGACAGCGACCTCGTCAGCATCTGTGGCGGAAGCATCTTGCAAGGCCACAAGTTCGACTCCATCCGGCAAACGCTGCGCAGCACGCACGCGCATCGCGACGCCCTCAGGTCCGGCCCCGAAGTGCTGGCGTACGCGCGCCTCTCCATCGATGGGCGCGGCGCGCGACACCAAGAGCCAGGCAGCCAGCGCCGCAAGCAGCATGGCGCCGAGGGCAATGCCTACGATGGCTACGCCGCCGAGGCCGCTGGGCTCGGTTGAGTTACTTGCTTCCGACATGGAAGGGCGCGAAGAACTCGCGGATCTGTTCATCGCTGATGGGGTCATTGCTGCCTGGCGCAAGAAGCTGCACCACAACTTGCCGCGCTTCATCAGGTGTGCTGAGTCGCACATAGGCACTATGCGCGACACCGCCCGATGGATCGTCCTTGGTCGGCTCTTTGTTGGGAGCATCCTGCCGGAAGCGCAGGATGTCGAGGCTGCGGCCCTGAACCTCCACCGTGGACTTGGCGAGGTCGCGCCGGCCACCCATCCCCATGAACGACCCGCTGAAATCCGGGTTCATGAGCTGCGAGTCCACACTCTCCTTGTCGGACTCGCTCAAGCGCATCACCACGCCCACGAGGCCTTGTCCTGAATTCACGACATAGGTCTCCATCAACACCGAACTGCCCCAACCGAGCTCATAGTTGGCGGGACGCTCGTCGAAAGGCAGCACCTGCTGCAGTTTCGGCCACTGCTTCTCGGGATCTCGCGCCTCGTTGATGAACTCTTGAACGTACTGGGCGCCAAACCACAGGATCAGGCCACCCACGACCACGGCCAACAAGCAACCGCCCCCGCACCAGAAGAGCCACTTGGGCAGTCCGGATTTTTTGACAGGTACATCATTCGTACCCCAGTTGGCCTCGCTCATGTCGTTCGCTCCTCCAGAGAAGACAAGATACGTTTCGCCGAAAGGGCGAGACGCGGTGTTTGGCTGTCGTAGAGACCCTGCAAGCGTGTCTGTAGCTTCAGCGCCGGTGACTCAGAAGTGAGTCTGCCCACGGCCATTTCCTGCAGCAACGCCACCAACCCTTCGTAGTCGTTCCAGTCGACGAACTCCGGTTCCAGACGGCCTGCAGGGCCACAGTTGTGGTAGTTACCCAAGGCCAGACACGCTGCTCCAGCACGCACGCCCCACAGGTTGTAGGCGGTCGATTCGCAACTGCCTCCATCCATCAGGGCGCGTTGCCAACGGAAGCCCGGCACGCGTGCTTCCAGACGCTCGGCGGCCGCAGACAACTCGAGTGACAGGTGTGGATCAAAGACCGAACGCTTGTCGCCCACACGCACCACAGGGCCGCTGCCTACCTTGGCGAAGGGACGCTTCGGTGAACACTCCAGACCGATCACATCCACTTCGGTCAGCAATCCTTGTGCTTGCAGGAGACCAATGCAGCCCACAAAGCCGGTCTCCTCGGCACGTGTGAAGATGCCCGCTACGCGCGCAGGGTGGTTCGTGTCCGCCAGTGCCTCAAGGGTGCTGACAATCGCAGCCACCCCCAACAGGTCATCGCAGACGCGAGCGTGCAAGCGTGAGCCACGCATCACGCCGTGTGGTTGATCGAACACACCGAAGCAGCCTTTGGCCAAGCGACCGTGGAGCTTGGTGAGTGCGAATACCATGCGACCGGTAGGCAGTTGGGCACCTACGGTGGCAGTCGCTACAGACTCGCTGCGCCCGGGCTTGTAGAAGCGCACCGTCGCGCCAGGCAGCAGCTTGGCAGGCACTCCGCCGTGAAAACTCGCTGTCCAGTGTCCTTGACGCCGGCCCTCCACCAGGAAGCCAGGGTGATCGAGGTGCGCGCTGAAGGCCAAGGTGCGATTGGCACGCTTTGGACCGCCGCGCTTGGCAGGGCCACCCGTCCACACGACCACGAGATTGGCGTGCTCATCTACCAGCACGTCAAAGCCCTCGCGGCCGGCATACATGTCCACAAGCAGCTGAACCAAGCCATCCTCGGCATAGGGCGCGGTGGGCGTCGACACGAGGGCCTGCACAATGGCTAGGGCACGCTCACGCTGGGCGATGTCCAAAACACCTGACGCACGCTTGGGAAGCGCAAAGCGCGACGCCGGAACTGCGCTCACTTCCATTCGTAGAAGCCCTTGCCGCTCTTCTTGCCCAGCTCGCCTTTGGCCACCTTTTCCCGCAGGATTTCAGGGGCCAGAAAGCGATCGCCCAGCTCTTTGTAGAGGTACTCCGCGATGTTGAGCCGCACATCCAAGCCGACGAGGTCGGTGAGTTGCAACGGGCCCATCGGGAAGCCGTAGCCCAGGACCATGGCCTTGTCGATGTCGGCTGGCGAAGCCACGCCCTCTTGCACCATGCGCATGGCCTCCAAGCCAATAGCAATGCCAAGGCGCGAAGATGCGAAGCCAGGTGCATCTTTGACGCGAATAGGATCCTTGCCCATACGCGTGGAGAGCGCCATCGCCGCCTCAACGGCTGCGTTCGAGCTCTTGTCGGCCTCGACC
>JBILXQ010000089.1:0-8477 GCA_044378375.1 Planctomycetota bacterium | reverse complement strand
CGAGGGCGTCTCCACTTCGGCCCACAGGCCACCCAGTGTGCGTTGGCGCGCCCACTCTTCGTTGGTCGTCTTGCCCAGCACATAGCGCGGGGCTTCCACCGCGCCGCGGATCTTGACTGGCACCGCACCCGAGGCTTGCTCGCCCGGCAGGATGTACACCAAGCCTCCAAACGGCGAAGCCACCTTCGTGGTGACTTCATCCAGCGGCCAGCTGCCCACCACACGCGGAGAGCGATGCCACTCACCATGCGCAGCGATGTTGTCGGTGTGACAACCTAACTGGACACGCCAACCTTTCTTGACATGCTCGCTGGGCAGCGTCACTTCAATCAGCTCGCCTGCGTTGGCGTACAGGCCGGTGCTGCGCCAGTCATGCAGTGAGGCATTGATCGTCTCGACCTTGATGAGACGTTGTGCGACCCCATCCAACAGCCCGGGAAAGCTCTCCGCCGCGGGCAGGGCCTTGACCTTGACGGCCGGCAGTGCGAAGGCTTCCTCGACTTGCAGCGTCAATTGGATGCGGTCTAGGGTGCTGCTCGCGCGCAGGGGCCGTTCCTTGGACGGCACTGCGGGCGGGCGTCCACGCAGCTTGGCCAATCGCGGGCGCAGCAGCTTGTCCGTGTCCGGCAACAAGCGGATCGCCTGAGTGATTGTCCAGGTTGCTTGACGCGTGGCCGCCTCGTTGAAGCCCAGCGGCGGCTCCTTGGCCAGCAGGGCATCCAACGCCGTCTGGGCGTTCAGATACGGCGACAGATCGCGCACGATCGGGAAGCCATCCGCGCCGCGCCCATGCGCGATGCCATCGCTGAACACCAGCCCCATCGGTCCAAACAGCCAATTGCCGCCGTTGCCCGTCATCGCGCCGTTGAACTGCGACCACCCCCAGCCTGTCTCGCCGCACAAGATGGCGCCGCCGCCCTTGACGTACTTGGTCAGCGACTCGAGCTGCACACCAGTGAAGGCCCACGGCGAGAAGAACAACGCGTCGAGCTTGAGTCCCTTCTCCAGCCGCGCAAAGTCACCAATCGACTCGCCCACCATGCCGCGCTTGTTCAGCGCATCGGCCATGCCTTGGTTGTTCCACACACCAATGCGCGGCTTGCCGCGCTCATTGCGCGTGGCCCAACGGATGCAGTTCTCCAGCAACCGCCAGCCATCTCCTCCGTCCCATGAGCCGGGGCTGACATAGCCGTTGTGTCCAAACAGGACGACACGTCCCGCTCCGAAGTCAGCCGCTGCGACGACCGTCTGGTCCAATCCACCTTCGCGGCCCACGACGACGGGGAACGCCGCCGGTCCCACCACCGCGATCCAACCGGGATAGCCCGTGGGCGGCATCAGCTTGACGCCCTCGAGCATGCGGGCGACATCTTTCTCGTCCGCGTGCAGCGGATGGGACAGCGACGCCGACAGCAGCGCGCACGCACACGCGAGGGTGGGCAGTACCTTCATGAGGGGAGGACTGATTCCACCCCATCACCAGCGGTTCAGCAAGCGAGCATTGCTCAAGCAGGTTCGATGACGACCGCCGTACCTGAGGCGGTCACCATCAACATGCCATTGCCCACCGTCTCATAGTCCAGGTCCACCGCCACGACCGCATTGGCACCAAGGGTGCGTGCCTCGCGCGTCATCTCTTCCAAAGCCGAACGCCGCGCATCGCGCAGCACCGTCTCATAGGCCCCCGAGCGGCCGCCGACGATGTCACGCACTCCAGCCAGGAAGTCACGGAAGATGTTGGCTCCCAAGATCGTCTCGCCGGCCACGATGCCAATCACGCGCGTGGCACGGTGGCCTTCGACCGTAGGGGTGGTAACGCAGATCATCGTGCCGAGGTTGTTCATAGTGCCCAGCATACGCAGCACGGGCCGCTAGCTTCGCGCGAAGCTGCGGCCCGTGCTTAGGTGAGAGACGCTAGCTCTCTCCGAGCGCTATCAGTGGCTGTGGCCCGCGTGAGCGGCGCCTTCCTTCTCTTCCTTGATGTCCGACACCAACGCGTCGGTCGTCAAGAGCAAGCTCGCCACCGAGCAGGCGTTCTGCAGCGCAGTACGCACGACCTTCGTCGGGTCGATCACGCCCGACTTGACGAGATCTTCGTAGGTCTCGGTCGCGGCGTTGTAGCCCCAGTTCTTGGTCTTGTTGCTGCGCACGTTCTGCACCACCACGGCGCCGTCGAGGCCCGCGTTGGTGGAGATCTGGCGCATCGGCGCTTCGATGGCGCGGCGGATGATCATCGCGCCGACCTTCTCGTCACCGGTCAACTTGAGACCTTCGATCGCTTCGATGCAGGACAAGAGCGCCACGCCGCCGCCCGGGACGATGCCCTCTTCGACAGCTGCGCGCGTTGCGTGCAGAGCGTCTTCCACGCGCTGCTTCTTCTCCTTCATCTCGGCTTCGGTCGCCGCGCCGACATTGATCTGGGCCACACCGCCCGACAACTTGGCGAGACGCTCTTGGAGCTTCTCCTTGTCATAGTCACTCTTCGTGACTTCGATTTCGGCGCGGATCTGGGCGATACGGCCCTTGATCGCGTCCTTGGAGCCAGCACCCTCGATGATCGTGGTGTTGTCCTTGTCGACGACGATCTTCTTGGCGGTGCCCAACTCCTTGAGCGTGACCGTCTCGAGCGACTGGCCGGTCGACTCCATGATCGCCGTCGCGCCGGTCAGCGCCGCCAGGTCTTCCATCATCGCCTTGCGACGATCACCGAAGCCCGGAGCCTTGACAGCCACGCACGGGAATGCGCCGCGCAGCTTGTTGACCACGAGGGTCGCCAACGCTTCGCCTTCGATTTCCTCGGCGATGATCAACAGCGGCTTGCCCGACTGCATCACTTGCTCGAGCAGCGGGATCATCTCCTTGATGGAAGTGATCTTCTTCTCGTGCACGAGGATGTAGGGGTTCTCCATCACCGTCTCCATCGTCGTGGGATTGGTGATGAAGTGCGGCGAGAGCCAGCCCTTGTCGAACTGCATGCCCTCAACCCACTCGACCTCGGTGGCGAGAGCCTTGCCCTCTTCGACGGTGATGACGCCGTCCTTGCCAACCTTGTCCATGGCCTTGGCGATCATCTCGCCGATCTCGCCGTCGCCGTTGCTGGCCACGGTGCCCACTTGGGCGATCTCCTGATGGCCCTTCACCGGCGTCGAGATCTTCTTCAAGCTCTCGATGGCGCAGGCGACGGCCTTGTCCATGCCGCGCTTCAACGCGACCGGGTTCGCACCGGCGGTCACGTTCTTCAGGCCTTCTTCGAAGATGGCTTCGGCGAGCACCGTCGCGGTGGTCGTGCCGTCACCGGCCTCGTCGTTGGTGCGCTGGGCGACTTGCTTGACGAGCTGCGCGCCCATGTTCTCGTAGGCGTCTTCGAGCTCGATCTCCTTGGACACGGTCACGCCGTCCTTGGTGACGGTCGGTGAGCCAAAGGACTTCTCGATGATCACGTTGCGGCCGCGGGGGCCGAGGGTGACCTTGACCGCGCGGGCCAGCTTCTTGACGCCGTCGCGGATCTTCTCGCGCGCCGTCGAGTCGTAGCAGATTTGCTTTGCCATGGTGGTGTTCGCTGGTGGTGGGTGAATGAGTGAGGTAGTTGGATCAGCCGATCACGCCGAGGATGTCTTCCTCGCGCATGATCAGGAACTCTTCGCCACCGTACTTGACCTCGGTGCCGGCGTAGGCGCTGAACAGGATGCGGTCGCCGTTCTTGACGGCGAAGGTGCTCTTCGAGCCGTTGTCGAGCGTGCGGCCTTCGCCGAGGGCGATGATGGTGCCTTCCTTCGGCTTGTCCTTGGCGCTCTCCGGCAGGAGGATGCCGCCAGCGGTGCGCTCTTCGGCTTCGGCGCGCTTGACGAGCACGCGGTCGCCGAGCGGACGGATGGTCGACTTCTTGGTGGAGGTGGTGGTCTTCGTGGCCATGGGGATCGCTCCTTGAGTGTGGTGTTGAGGTGAGGGTCTTGGTTGTGTGCCCGTGGCGCGCAACGACGCGCACGCCACGGTGGAGGGTGGTGTCAGAGGATGGGTCAGCCCGCGAGCGCGAACACGCGCGCCACTTGAGCGCGCAGCAGGCCCGGGTCTACCGGCTTGCCGAGTACTGCGAGCGCGCCCTGGTTCAGCGCCATCTTGCGCAGTGCTTCGGTGGCCTCGCCGGAGATGACAATGCACGGCACCCGCAGCGTCTCATCGCGCAGGGCGGCAAGGACCTCCAAACCGGTGCGACCCGGCATGTGGTGGTCCAGCAGAGCCAAATCAAAGCGGTCGCGGCGCAGGTGGACCAAAGCCTCGTCGCCCGTCTCGACGGAGCAAATATCAAAGCTCAGGTCGCCCAGACGCAGGTCCGACAAGCGCATGTGCCCCAACAAATCGGCGACGCCTTCCCGCATGTCGGGGTCGTCGTCAGCGATCAGGATACGGCGGTTCAGGCCCATGGCGCGCCGCTAAGGAGCAAAGGTCGTGCCGAGCCAAGCCGATTCGCTAAACGACTTAGTGGCAAAAGGTTACGCGGCTTGTCCGGGTGCCTCCGCGCCTGTCGGATTGGCAGGATTGACTGGGCGGTCTCGGGGGTGCCTGTCAGAGTGGCAGTGCGGCGCAGGCATGCGCGCCTCCGCCGCGCGCGCTCCTATCATGCACCGCACCAGCGCACGCCCATGACGACCCCTTATACGCCCGATTGGCAGCCCACACTGGCGAGCGCGCAGCTCGAGCTCGCGCCGTTGCGCGCGCAGGACTTCGAGCCGCTCTACGCGGTGGCGAGCGATCCGCTCCTGTGGGAGCAGCATCCCGAGCCCACGCGACACGAGCGCCCCGTGTTTGAGCGCTGGTTCGCGGTTGCGCTCGCGAGTGGCGGCGCCCTGTGCGTGCGCGCCGCCACGGACGGTTCGGTGATCGGATCGTCGCGCTACTACGCGTGGGATCCGCATGAGCGCACGGTGGTGGTCGGCTACACCTTCCTCGCGCGCGTGCACTGGGGCGGCGCGACAAATCGCGAGCTCAAGCGTCTGATGCTCGCGCACGCGTTTCGCTCGGCGAGCGCGGTCGACTTCCATGTCGGGCCGGGTAACTTGCGTTCGCAGCGAGCACTCGAACGCATCGGCGCGCGCCTGCACGACCGCCGCGAGCTGGTCGCGGGCGACCCGGCGACCACCCGGCTCGTGTACCGCATCATGCGAGCCGAGTTCGACGCCTGGAGTTGAGCGCGGTCTGCTACTCGATGTAGCCGCGGATTGTGCGCTCCAGCGCGCGCTCGCACACGCGGCAGAAGCTGGTCGGGTTGCGCGAGAACATGATGCAGTCGACTTCGGGTCGGTAGAGGCCTTTGGCTTCGTACATCGAGCCTTCGAACGCGCCGACCTTGCCGCGCTGCGGTTCCTTGGCCAGCAGCGGCGCCGTTTGGGCCTTGATGTCGCGCATCAGTTCCTCCTGACGCTCTTCGCTGGCTTGGGCGGCGATCGCTTCGCTGCGCTTCTTCTGGTAGGCGAGATCCACAGCGTCGTAGGCGGCCTGGTTCCACGGCGTGGGCAACGGCACGCCCGGCTCGACGAGGTCCTTCCACTTGAGCTTGGCCGGATCGAGCAGTGCCGTCGCGTTGGGCTCCCATGGTTCGATGCCCTTGGCGTTGAAGGCCTCGTAGGCGACCTGCGAGCTGTAGTACTCATCGGCGAGGCCCGCAAAGCTGTGGCCGAACTCATGTACGAACACATAGGGCGCAGCTTCGCTGTCGCTGGTGGCGGTAGCCCACAGGTTGTAGATGCCGCCGCCGCCGTACTTGCGCTCGTTGCACAACACGATCAGAGCGTCGTACGGTGCTTGCGCCGCAGCTTCGCGCAACACGCGATCGCGGTAGGTCAGCACATAGCGATCGCTGTCAAAAGAATTGAACGCGGCGCCGAAGGCGGAGTCGCGCCACACGCCCTTGCGCGGATTGGAGAGGCCGCTCTCGGCCGCGGGCACGAACAGTCCGCGCACATTGAAGCGTTGTGCGTGGCGCTGGAACGGTTCGGTGGCCAGCAGGATGTCCGTGAGGCGCCGCGTGTCCGCCGCGAACTTGTCGCGCTCGGCTTGGGTGTAGCCTTCGGCGACGACCAGCAGGTCGACTTGCGTGGCCGCTGGGCCTTCGTCGCGCAGTGTCAGCACTTCGCCCGTGCGCGGCAGCGCGCTGCGGTCGACAAAGCGGCTACCGGGATCGACTTCACCGCTCCATAGCTCGGCAAACAGGCCGTTTGCGGCGCGCTTCTCTAGTGTCAAGCGCGCCGGCTGCTTGGGCTCGGGAAAGCGTTGCGACTCTTCGAAGGCGCCCCAACTGTCCTTGGCCGGGCCGGTCGTCTCCCACTCGCCGTAGATGCTGCAGAAGCCGCGCGACCACAGCAGTTGTCCAGTTTGCTTGTCGTAGACGCGGAAGCGGTACTTGCCCGTGTCGTATGGTTCGACCAGTTGCGTGCGGCTGCCCGGCCACTCGCCTTCGATGCGGAAGCCCGCCGGTGCGATGTGTTCCGCCGCGGCCGTGCCGCAGTGCAGATAGTCAAAGCGCAGCGTGCGCCAAGTGGTCGCGGGGGTTTGCGGGCTTGGGGCTTGCGCGGCGAGTACCAAACCTAGGTGTGTGACGAGACTCCACATGACTGGACCTCCGGCGCTTGTGCGCTCACAGTTGCTGTTCCGTTGCGCGTGGACGCGGTTCGGGCACGCCCCAAGTGACTTCGAGCACGGGCAAGTTGGGGTGCGGGTACGCGCGCACGCGCCACAGGGCGTTGGCTGCGCTCGGGGTCGCGTCGAGCACGAAGCCGATGGCCTGACCGGGGTTCCAATCAGCTCTGTCGACCACCGCTTGCACGATGGGAGCCAGATCGCCCGAGTAGATCGCGCCGCCTGTTCCCAAGCCTTGCTGGAAGTTCCACAGCACGCCCTCTGCTGTCAAGGGAACTTGACTGGAGATGCGTGTCGCTTGCGCGCCCAAGGCGAAGAGGGGAGCGTTGGCCAGATTGATGCAACGCACGGTGGCGAGCACCTCACCGGTCTCTAGGCCTGCACTTTGGAAGCGCAAGCGCGCCGACAGGACCGTGGCCCCGCGCGGTACTTGCAGCGGCATGGACACGCCCATCTCGCGTGCGTTGGCGCCTTCGCGGCCGAACAGCAAACCGCCGGCCGCTGCCGGGTCCAGATCCAGCACACCTTGCACCGCATCCCACTGCGCATCCCGCGCCGCCGCTGTGACGCGCGCTGCGGTGTTGTTCGGATGGATGCGGCCATACTGTGCCAGCAGCGTCGCACCTCCCGGCGGTGCAGTCCACAGCTTCTTCACGCTGCGATCGCCATCATTCCAGCGCACAAAACCGAGGATCTGCGTCGAGGTCGCGTACCAGCGCTGCGCTTCCAACTCGTGCACAAAGCCCAGCAGGCTCGTTGCGCTCCACGGTGTGGATTCGGACTCGCCATCGACATACACCGGGACGCCGCTCGGTGCCGTGTGCACGCGCACCGCAGACGGAGTGGGGGCTAGGCTGCGCACGATGCGGCTCACCAAGCCGGAGCTGTCGCGCGCCTCCAGCTCGATCTGGTAGCTAGTCGCTTCGGGTGAGTGTCCTGTGCTTGGGATGGTGAAGCTGCCGCCTGTGCCTTGCACCGGTCCGTAATAGGGGTGCGTGTGTCCGCCGTGCAGTAACAGCACTTGCCACGACAAGGAGCTCGGCGGCAGGGTCCCGTCTTCAGCGTCCAGTGCCGAGCCCGCATAGGTGATCGTCTGGCCAGCGACATAGCGCAGCTCGCTGGGCAGCGCTGGCGCCGCGATAGTGGGCACGGGCGGATTGCCCGCGCGCACAAGGATCGTGGTCGAAGTTGCGCTCGCTGCGCCATCATCGACTGTCAAGCGCGCTTGATAGGTGCCAGCGTTGGTGTAGCTGTGTTGTGCGTTCGCTGTCGTGGCGACCGCGCCATCGCCAAACTCCCACAGATAGGTCAGCGGTGCCGGTCCATTGTCAGGATCGAACGAGCCAGAGCCTTGGAAGTTCACCGCGAGCGGTGTCGGGCCCGTCACAGAACTTGAGGTGGCCACGGCCACGGGCGGTTGGTTGCCGGTGCTCAAGCGTTCGATCTTGTGCAACGACGAACGCTCTGTAGAGCCACTCCACAATGGCCCATAGGTCGTGGTCCACAGCGTGCCATCCGGCGCAAAATCAAGGTCCGTCAGCGTGCTCGCCTCGGGCGAGGCAAGGAACAGCGGATCGGCTACGACTACTCCCGCGGCATCGAGCACCACACGGCGCAGGCTGCGGTTGGGATAGTCGGCCACCAGCAGATTGCCTTGCGTCTCGACCGGCCAACTTGGGTGCCGCACCACAGGCCCAAGGATCACGCCCGCGCGTCCAACCACGGGCACGCGCACACGATCATCGTGACGCAAGGACCACACGGGTGTGGTGTAGGTTGAGCAATCGCCGGTCGAGCAACTGTTGCCTTCTTGCGCTGGCCAGCCGTAGTTAGCCCCACCAACA
>JBILXQ010000088.1:0-8548 GCA_044378375.1 Planctomycetota bacterium | reverse complement strand
CGCCTCTTCACGCAAGGCGCAAGCAACAAAGGTCACGGACGCGGCAGCGGGTTGGCCTCGATCGCAGCACAGCTGCAGGCCCTCGGCGGCAGTGCCGTGGCCGGTCGCTCGAAGCTCGGCGGTGCGCGCTTCGCGCTCCGTTGGCCGATTCTCAACTAGCGCTCTGCTCGGGCGTGCGGACTAAGGGATGGTGATGGTCCACTCGTGCAAGGCCGCATCCGTTTCGCCCAACAAGAGCGAACCAGCTTGCGCGTCCCACACATAGGCCGTGGTCGGCACACCATCACGCAGCACCACACTCGGTGCCGATTGGCCCAAGCTGGTGAGCAGTACTTCGTCAGGCAACCCATCGGCCGCCGACATGCGCACCTTGAACGGCACGCCACCCGTCAAACCAAAACCGATCATCGACGAGCTGGTTTGCATGCGCTTCAAGTAGTCCGTGTCGAGCACTTCGATCGTGCGTGTTGCAGCATCAGCAGTCCAACGCACGCGCGTGAACGCGCCGTTCGCTTGGAAGGTCTCTTGCGTCACGAGGAAGCGGAACCAACGGCCATCTTCATCGGCCAGCAAATCGCCAGCCGTGGGCACTTGCAGCGTGTGCTGCGCGAGGAAGGCGCAGGCTTGAGCAGGATTCAGCGTGCCCCAGCGGTGTTCGGTACCAGGCACAACTTGCTCCACGGCGGCCGGGCTGCGAGCCGCCACCACGCCGTGGAAGAGCTGGGTCTGTTGCGCAAGGTACTGCGTCTCGACCGGCTCGTTCGTGATGCGCCAAGTCAGCGTGGGGATGTGCGCTAGGTTGCGCGCAAAGTCATAGCTAGGCAGCACGAAGCTGGTCGTACTGTCGGTCTCGATCGTGCTGCAGCGTGCGTATTGGAACGGACGCGCTGCCGGCGTGCCACCGAAGTAGCTCTCCAGCAAGTCCGGGGCTTCCAAGTTGTTGCCCGGGAAGGGCTGGTTGTCGTCCGCATCCGTATCGTCTACTGCACGCGTCCATTCGTTTTGCAAGGACACCGTGCCGGTGTGGTTGACGAAGGCCGCGAACATGATGCGCTCCGGATTCACATGACGCGCCGCGTAGTTGGCACCCGCGCCGCCACCCATGGAGAAGCCCACACCGTAGACGCGGCTGGTATCCACCGCGAACTGCGTCGTGGCCAACTCAATCGCAGCCTGCGTGTTGATCTGGCTCTCCAAGTTGCCGTAGTGCTTGCCGCGCGCACCGAGCGGGCACATGACGTGCCAGCCACGCGCGGCGCTTTCGGCCAAGAAGCCCGTGTTCAACAAGTCGGCATGCGAAGCGCTGTACTTGTGGAACACAACCAGCAACGGACGCGGCCCAGCGAATCCCGTGGCCGGCTGGATAAGGAAGCGCTCGACATAGCCTGAGCCAGTGTTCGTCAGCACATACTCGTACACGCCGGGATATCCGGGCAGCAAGCGCGCGCGAAAGCGCAAAGCCGGAGCCAGCATCGTCTGCACATCGAGCTCCGCGAAGTCCGCGTCCGGCAGCGGCTTCTCGTCTACTTGCCCCGGAAGACCGGGAGTCTCGTAGGAATCCAGCTGCGACGACGAGTCGCCACTGCCTCCGCCACATGCGGCGAAGCAGACGAGCAACACCAGAGTCCAGAAGGGATGCATGGCACGCTCCATGGCGCTGAGTCCAAGGCTACCATCGCCTGCGCTTCCCGTGGTCTGTTGCACGCACAAAGGAGCGGTCTTGGGCCCCGATCCGAACGCAGGCGGGAGGATTTTGCCCCTTTCAGGCGCGAAAAGACTTCCACATAGCGCGGATGACCCCGTAGCGCAGCCCCCGGCCCGTGATGCGAAAGCGGGAAGCAGAAAGATGTTCTAGGGTCGCCGCTAGGCAAGCAAGGCCCGCCGGGAGCACCTCGGCCCGCTCGGTTTCGATGGGCAAGGCACGCCGTTCGTCCAAGGACAAAGAGGACAGATGGCGAGCCAGTGGAGCCACGCTGTGTGTGTCTAGCTCGGCACCCTCGACCGCGTGGGGATCAAAGCGTGTCAAGTTTGCTTGCAGACAAGCAAGGTTGACACCCGTCCCCCCCACGGCCACCACCGGGCGTCCAGCGGCGATGCCACGCGGAAAGTGAGCTGCTTGTGCTTGCGCGTGGGCCCACAACGCGGCGTAGCCACCGGGCTGCAGCGGATCTGGGCCCAGATAGGTCTCAGTGAGCACCACAGCCCCCATGGGACGCGACTGGCGCAGCTCGAGCGCTTCACAACCGACCTCCGTGCTGCCACCACCCACATCGATGACGACTGCTGTGGGCCCGACACCTTCGGCGGACACGGCTAAGGCCGAGAGATGCGCCTCTTCCTCCTCCGACAACACTTCCAGTGGCACGCCTGTCACTGTGCGCATCTGGTCGGCCCACGCAGCGCCATCGGCTGCACGACGCAAGCAAGCGGTCCCTACGGCTCGCACATGCGCGGGGGCGACTCCCAACGCATCGAGTCGCGCGCGGTACTCCTCCAGCACAGCCTGCGCACGCGCACAAGCCTCGGGATCCAAGGTCGCTCGACGCGCCAGTCCACTGCCCAAGCGTGGGGTGCGGCACAACTCCTCCACGACTTCTAAGGAGCCTGTGCTCGTTCTACGAGCCACCAGCAAGAGTGCCGTGTTCGTACCTAGATCGATAGCAGCCGTGAGTTGCGTCATGTGAGGTCTACGAACTCGCCTAAGCAAGTCCCCTGCAGTGTCCAGACTTGTACACGATCACCATCGCGATCCAAGACCGCGATGCGACTCGCGCGCTCGTTGGCGCCTTCTTCAACGACGAGGTCGACCGCAGCGTCAATCTCGCTCTCTTGCGACAGCAGACGCTGCACGGTGCCGCCGCGATCTACAAGGACGAGTGAGGAATGCTGCTCACCGCGCAGCAGCACGAGATAGCGCCCATCCAACAACGGCTCCACGGCTACAGGCTGCTGCGGGCGGCCACGAGCGGCAGGCACATGGAAGGCGAAGTGGAACTCACCATCGCGAAAGACCTGAACTCGCTGCTTGCCGGACTCCAGTGCAACGATCAGGCGATCACGCAAGCCCACTTTGCGCAGGTGATGAAACACACCCATTGGGTCACCCAGCGGGCGCAACGACTCGCGCCACGCACCGGAGCGATCACACACATGCAACGCATGTCGTCGCTCGCCATCCGAGGCAATCAGCACACGCGTGTCGGACTCCACACCATCAACAGCCACATCCACGGGCACACCGAGCTGACCGTGACTATCTAGATGTGCGCTGGAACCAGCAAAGCCCTGCGGCTGCTCGACGCCAAAGGCACTGTAGATGCGCACGCTGCTCGCCGCAGCATCGGCAACCAGGAGACGACGATCGGCATCTACGGCAAGGCCCGTGATGTGCGTGCGCGTGGTTTGCAACGGTGGAACGACAAGTTCTCCTGACACTGGACGCCCATCGAGATCATAGGCACGCACATGACCAGCACGACGCTCACGCGCCACCCAGACGACACCCGCGCGCAAGGCTAGAGCCCCACTCATGATGCACACAGACGCGTCACAACTACTTCACTAGGAGCCCCCACGCGCCACGGAATGCCCACCACACCCAGTCCACGCGAGACGACAAGGACGGTCGGGCCCAACTGCACGCGCACGCCGGGATGCTTGGGGCCCAAACGACGCAGGAACGGCAGATCGACTTGGGTGCCATGCGTGTGGCCCGACAAGATCACGGCGCAACCGGCACGAGCGAGGCGTCGTGCGCCGGCGGGATTGTGGCACAGACAGACCTCGATGTCGGTGGGCTGCAGCGTGCGTCGTGCAGCCTCCACATCGACAATCTTGCCCTCCTCCAAATCCTCCAAGCCCGTGAACGCGATGGTGGCTTGGCCCACGGCGATGCGCGCGGCGTCATTGCGCAGAAAACGCACACCATGCACCGCCAGACGCTCGATCAGTTCGCGCTCGCGGCGCTCCTTGTAATCGTGGTTCCCGAAGACGGCGTACACGCCATCGCGAGCCTGCAGCTGACCCAAGTCATGAACCAACTCGAAGGCTTCCTCGATGCGGTGCGTGATGTAATCGCCGGTCAGCACGATGGCTTGCGGTTGGCACGCGTTCACAGCCTTGATCACGGACTGCAAGTCGCCGGCTCCCAAGAAACGCCCCGCGTGCAGATCGGACAGCTGCGCGATGGTGTAGCCGTCCAAGTCCGGTGGAAGGTGCGGCACGACGATGCGTTCCTCGCGCACCACAAAACGTCCGGCGCGCAAGTACTGTGCGCGGTACCAAGCACGCCCGCCCAAGGCTGCACTGCAGCGCTCGACAGTGCGAAAGAGCGCCAGGCGCGCACGACCAAAGCGCCGCGGCACTACGCGTACATCCGGCTGCTTCTCATGACTGGCCACGTGCATGGCACGCAGTCTAGCGGTCAGAATGCAACTCTTGGCCTGACTCTAGCTCGGCCTGCACGGCGCCATGCAAGCTGGCCTGGCCATCGGCACAGGCCAACCACAAGCCGCTGCGCGACTCACGTGCGATCAACTCAGTCGCCGGCCCCAAGTGCAGAGCCCCTCGCGACGTACCCAGAGTGCCTGAACCCTGAACGAGGGCTAGGCCGGCCAACAAGTCCACGCGCTGGTCGTGCGCTCGCACGCGCGCAGGCCCGAGCACCCAAAGCTCGAGCTCGGCACAGCGCAAGCGCAAGCGTGAGCCATCCTCCAGCACCACGATGGTGCCGGCCTCCAAGGGCGCACCTTCGGCCCATTCGGCCTGACGGGACACGCCACCTTGTGCATCGTAAGCGAGTGCCGTGCCCAGCACATCCACCACGCGCGTGCCGTGCGACACACGGTGCAGCAGCCACAGCAGAGCAGCGCACACCAACAAGAAGCTCAGTAGTCGGCGCTTGGAGTTCGGCAGACTAGGCCACCACGTCCAGCCGCTGGACGCAGGCGCAGGCGCAGGCATGCTGGACACTGCAGCAAGTTGCGCCCTGCCGCGCATGTCGGCCTCGCACTCGGTACAGGCGCGCAGATGGGCGCTCCACGCACTGCGTTCACACGGCAGAGCTCGACCTGCAAGCCACGCACGCGTGGCTTGCACGGCTAGATCACAGTCCAGCGAGACCATGGGGGCCGGGGTGGCCATCTTGGCCACATCGGCAGATCGCGCAGCAAACTGAAGGGGCTAGAGCAAACGCTTGGCCGCGTCGTCGATGCGCACCAAAGCGCGCTCCACGCCAAGCCAGGCGATCATGTCGAACACATCCGGCCCGCCCATCTGCCCGCTGAGCGCCAGACGCAAGGGTTGAAAGAGCTGCGGGATCTTCCAGCCGTTGCTGGTCACCCAGGCTTTGGCTGCGTCGCGTGTTTGCGCAGGATCGTAGCTCATCCCCGCCGCCTGCACGCGCGCTTGAAGCCACGCGTGAAAGGCCTGCAACGTCACGACACGATTCTCGTGCTTGCGTGCGGCAACCACCGCCGCTTCGTCCCAAGTCAAGCCGCTGTCCGGGCTGAACAGGTACTGCATGCGTCCCACGATGTCAGCGTAGGTGCGCAAGCGCTCGCGCTCGGCAGTGACAATCGACAGCCACCACTCACGGCGCGCGTCCATGTCCGCGGCAGTCATGAGGCCCGCACGCAGCACAAACGGCGCGCAGTTCGCCGCCAAGACCTCGAGCGGCTCGTGACGGATGTACTCACCCGCCATCCACACGAACTTGTCGATGTCAAAGACGGCGCCGGCCTTCTGCACATCCTTGATGTCAAAGCGCTGCACGAGTTCATCGACGCTGAACACCACGCGTTCGCCGTCAATCGCCCAGCCTTGCAGGCAGAGGAAGTTCACAATCGCGGCCTTGGGGAAGCCCTTGTCGCGATAGTCCTGCAAGGCCGTATCGCCGGTGCGCTTCGAAAGCTTCTTCTTGTCGGTGCCCAACATTAGGGGCAGGTGACCGAACTCCGGCACCTGTGCGTCAAAAGCTCTGTACAACAAAACTTGCTTGGGCGTGTTGACCAAGTGCTCTTCGCCGCGGAAGACATGCGTGATGCGCATGTCGATGTCATCGCACACCACGACGAAGTTGTAGGTCGGATTGCCATCGCTGCGCACCATGACCCAGTCTTCCACTTCAGCGTTCTGGAAGACGCAGTCGCCGCGCACATGGTCAAGGAAGCGGGTCTCGCCCTCGGGCACTGCGAAGCGCACCACGAAGGGTTCGCCTGCTGCCGCACGGCGCTCACTGTCCTCTTTGGTCAAACGACGACACAGCCCATCGTAGGCGAGACGCTCTTTGGCAGCTTCTTGTTGCTTGGACAGTTCTTCCAAGCGTTCACGACTGCAAAAGCACCGGTATGCGCGGCCCATGGCAGCCAAGCGCTGGGCGTATTCACGGTGACGCTCGATGCGCATGCTTTGGTGGTACGGCGCATGCGGGCCGCCTACATCCGGACCCTCATCCCATTCGAGCCCTAACCAACGCAAGCCTTCGAGGATCGCAACCTCAAACTCCTTGGTCGAGCGCTCGGGATCCGTGTCCTCGATGCGCAAGAGGAACTTGCCGCCCCGGCCACGCGCATAAGCCCAGTTGAAAAGGGCCGTGCGCGCGCCGCCTACATGCAGCTTGCCGGTTGGGGACGGGGCGAAACGAACGCGGATCTCGGTAGCCATCGGGGCGCAGAGGATAGTCAACCGCACTCGATTCTTGCGCGGTTAGACCCTAGATTCGCTCCATGGACACTCGGTTGCCGCCTGAGCCTCACTCCTTACCGCCCCATTCGCTGCCGTCCCGCACACCCCTGTCGCGCGAGCTAGTCGCCCGTGCTCCCAAGGTCTTGCTGCACGAGCACCTCGACGGTGGCTTGCGTCCGCGCACCGTGCTCGAACTGGCGCACGAGTGTTGCTACACGGAACTGCCTACCCAGGATGAGGCTGCTCTTGCCGATTGGTTCGCCGCAGGTGCGGCACGCGGCTCCTTGCCTCTGTACCTAGAAGGGTTCCGCCACACGATCGCCTTGCTGCAAACGGCCAAGGCTCTGGAACGAGTGGCGTATGAGTTCGTCGAGGACATGGCGCGCGATGGCGTGGTCTATGCCGAAGTGCGCTTTGCTCCGCACTTCCACACGCAACAAGGTCTGGGGTTGGATGGAGTCATGGCTGCGGTGTGTCGCGGCCTGGAGCGCGGCCGCAAGGACTTCGGCATCCATGTGGGCCTGATCGTGTGCGCCATGCGCAACCTCTCTTCCATGCTCAGCTACCAAATGGCCGAGCTCGCCGTGGCGTGGCGCACGCGCGGCTGCGTGGGCTTTGACCTCGCTGGCGAAGAAGCAGGTCACCCTGCCAAGCACCATGAGGATGCCTTCCAGTTTGCGAAGCGCGCCAACTTTCACATCACCATCCACGCCGGCGAGAGCTTTGGCCCCGAGAGCATCTGGCAAGCGTTGCAGTACTGCGGCGCTCACCGCATCGGACATGGCACGCGCTTGATCGAGGACATGGTGCTGCACCAAGGCGAGGTCGTATCCCTCGGTGCACTCGCGCAGTATGTGCTGGACCAGCGCATTCCCATTGAAGTGTGCCTGTCATCCAACGTGCACACCGGTGCGGCCGCGAGTCTCGCCGAGCACCCATTCCCGCACTACTACAAGCGCGGCTTCCGTGTGACTCTCAACACCGACAACCGCTTGATGAGCCGCACGACCATGACCGACGAGTACATGCTCGCAGTGCAGCACTATGGCTTCACCCTCAAGGACCTGGAGAAGGTGACCATCAACGGCATGAAGAGTGCGTTCGCTCACTACGACGAGCGTGTGCGCATCATCTTCGACATCATCAAGCCGCGCTACGCAGCGCTCACCAAGTGAGTGCGTCGAAGAACTCGCGGTCGAGGGCTTTGATCCACGGTGCGGCACCTTGCGGCACGCGAATGTCCTGCACCACAAACCATGTGGTGCCGACACCACCATTGGCCGGCAGGTCGAACAGGAAGTGCGCCACGCCACTGGCATCTGTCACGGTGCTCGTGCCACCGACCAATGCCACGGGCGGTGCTGTACCCACCTTGCGATAGACAGCCCCCACTACCATGTAGCCAGTCCCTGCAGGAGCAGCGCCGCGCTTGAGGCGCACAGCAGTCTGCATGCGCGGCGGATTGCCAGTCAGCAAGGTCAAGTCAATCGCATCGACGCGCGCAGGCTCACCCGCAGCCAAGGGCGCGGTGCGCAAGACCGTCGAGGTGTCCATGCGCAAGTTGCCGGCCGGATCGCGCAGTTCCAGACCAATCGTGTAGGCCGTGTCTGGTTGCAAGTTGTTGAGGATCACCCAGTGACGCGTGTCGCTGTGGTGGTCAAGCGGCACGCGTTGCACCGGCGTACCACCGTTCACAAACACGTGCACACGCGATTGCTCATCCGCATCAAACTCGAATTTGATGCTGTTGGTGGTGGCGTAGGTGACGCGCACCGGCCCCGTCAGTGAAGGTGCTTGCGTGTCGGCGGTGACCAAGTCAAAGGAGAGCGGATCCAAGCTACGCGACAGCTCCCAACCATCGGGC
>JBILXQ010000087.1:0-8564 GCA_044378375.1 Planctomycetota bacterium | reverse complement strand
GTAGGCCGAGGTACAAGAACGCGAGCGGAATGCCGAGCAGGGGATAGACGCGCAACACGAAGTCGCGCTCCTTGGGCAAGGCTTCGTAGGTGAAGGCAAAGCCTGCGCGTTCGTCGTCGCGCACCCACGTCCGCACCAGCAACGCGCGCAGCGGTGCCAGCAACGCATCGAGTGGCCCGCTGTGCACACCGCGTTGGGCGCGAGCAGGTGCGATGCACAACAACGCCGCGCCGGCCAAAGCAACGGCCGTCAGCGGCTGCCATAGGCCGCCAGCGGAGCTGAAGGGTTGGGCAAACCACGCGCTGGGCGTCCATGCGATCCAGCCGTGTGCCGCGTCCATGTCGCGCAAGGCGCTGATGTGGCGCAGGCCCGCCACGCTGCCGACCACGACCAAGCCCATCACCGCGGTTTGTAGCACCACCAGCAACGCTTGGGCGCGCGCGCCAAGCGCAGCGTGCAGCGCCAGCAACAGCGCGACCAAGAACGCTGCTTGCGCAAGTCCTGCCCCGACCAACAGCGCGCGCAGGTCCCATGTCCAACTGTCTGGCGCCAGCAACGCCAGCGGCACCAAGGCCGCCAAGGCCAAGATCCAAGTCAAGCCCACGATGGCGAAAGCGCGTGCCAAGCGCACTTCGACGGCGCGCACAGGTTGCGCCTCTAGCCATTCGCGTGCGGGATCATCGCTGACGGCGCCGGCGTGTTCGCCCAACAACGGCAAGGCCGTGAAGGCCAGTGACACCGAGAGCGCGGCCCACGCATAGCTCCACGCGCCGAGAGCATCGCTGACCAACCAGCCTAAAGCGGCCGCCGCAGCGCCTTGGGCGATCAAGGGCGCCACGGGCCACTCACCGCCGGCCAAGCGCGCCGCCAGCAAAGCGCGTGTCAAAAATACTAGACGGCGCAGCATGTCCAGTTTGCTTAACGGCCCGCTTCTTGCACGCGAATGTAGCGGCCCAGAGCCACGAGTCCGATCGGTGCAACGCTGGCGGTGACGGCCACGAAGAGCCACATGGTGGCCGAGTCACGCGGGCCTTCCGCCGGGCAGTAGCGTTCCAGCAACGCACCCGAGAAGACGCCGATCAACAGCTTGGCCAGCAAGAAGGGGATGTACGACAACGCCGCGTACGAAGCCTCTTGTCCTTTGGGCGCGATCGCGGCGGCGTACTCATACACACGCGGCGAGTAGAAGGCCTCGCCAATCGACAGCCCGATCACGAACAGCGCGATCATCGGATAGTACGGATGCACAGGGCCCTCGAGGCCCAAGTACCCATGCGCGATGGCGCTGCCAAACCAGCCGTCGGCGAGCCCTTGGAACCAAGCGGTCGGCAAAGCCATCACGAACACCGAGGCCGCAGACACCACGCCGCCGACGATCACCATGCGATAGGCCGAGTAGCGCTGCGTCAGCACGCCCACGATCGGCACCATCACAATGATCAAGATGCTGTTGATGGCCCACAGCCGACCAACCGGTGCGCCAGGCCCCAACTCGCGAATGCCGAACTTGGGGTACACATAGTACATCTGCATGAAGATCAGCTTGAGGAACGCGATCATCAGCAGGAACGCCAACAGGCGATAGAAGCCTGGCTGCTGCAACAATCCACCAAACAAGCGCCGCGTGTCGCTGGCGCTGGTGCGCACAACGCTCCACATCGCACTCCACAGGTTGCCACCGCTGGCGCGCTGTGTGCTTGGTGTGATGACCACGCCATCGTCGGTGACTTCCACGCCTTCGCGCAGGAACCACACCACCGGCAGCAAGACCAACTCGATCGCCAAACTTGCGAACAACAGGGTGCGGTAGGTGCTGAGCTCCGTAGCGATCAACGGCAAAGTCAGCGTGCCTTGCTCGCCCATGCCGCCGCGCACCCAGTCAAAGGTGAAGCCTGCGATGAGGAAGCCCACATTCATCATCGCGTAGAAGAGTGAGAAGGCGAAGCTGCGCTGCTTGGTCGACGAATAGCGGCGCACAGCCGCCACCAACACCGGCGTTGCCATCGCTTCGCCAATGGCCAGCGGCAACAGGCCCGCACCAATCACGATCTCGGGCGTGGTGCCAAAGACCATGACCGCGCGCGCCAGCACACACAGCACGACCCCGAGGAAGAAGGTGCGCTTGAGTCCGATCGCATCGGTCAGCGAGCCGACCAACACCGTGCCCACGGTCATGGACAACGACCACGCCAACACCACGCCCGCGGCTTCTTTGTCCGTCCAGCCGAAGTCGGCCGACAACCACAACACGAGCGTGGAGTTCAGCACTCCGTAACCCGCGACGGCGAGCAGCTTGAGCGCGAACACCAACCACAGCTCGCGCGGCGCTCCTTGCAGCGCGGTGAAGCGCGTCCAGAAGCCTTCGCTGTGCTGGGTCGTTGCGTTCGCCATCGTTCTAGTGAGTATGGCAGGCAGCTAGCTCGGTACAATCACCAGCTCGATGGACCTCTTTGTCCCTGGGCCGTGCGGCCCTCTGGAAGCCAAGCTGTGGGAGCCGCCGCAGGGCGCAGCGACTCCGGTGGTGGCTGTGTTCTGTCATCCGCACCCGCTGTACGGCGGCACGATGGACAACAAGGTGGTCTTCCGCGCGGCCAAAGGCCTCGCCGAGGCCGGCATCCCGACCTTGCGCTTCAACTTCCGCGGCGTGCGCCGATCCGCGGGCGAACACCATGGCCAAGGCGGCGAGGCGGATGACTTGGGCGCGTGCCTCGATTGGATGGCTGCGCGTTACCCGCACGCGCAGCTGTGGGCCGGCGGCTTTTCGTTCGGCTCGCGCACCGCGGTGCAGCGCGCGCTCGTCGACAAGCGCATTGCGCGCTTGGTGTTGGTGGCGTTGCCCGTGCGCGCCTTTGATGTGCGCTACTTTGCCGGCGTCCAGCAGCCGGGTTTGGTCGTCATGGCCGACCGCGACGAGTACGGCACCCTCGCCGAGCTGCGCGAGCAATTCCCCGTCCTGCCCGCGGGCTTCGAGACCCAGGAAGTCGCCAACTCCGGCCACTTCTTTGACGAGACAGGTCATGAACTCCAATCGCGTGTGCGAGAGTACGCCGAACGCCAGCTGAAGGACCTCCAGTGACCAACGCCCCGACCAACCAAGCCTCCGCCGAAGCCTCGTACCCGACGGACAAGATCCCGGCCATCCGCCGCTTGATGATGCCGCGCGACACGAATGCGCTCGGCACGATCTTCGGCGGTGTGATCTTGTCGGAAATCGACTTGGCGGCCGCGATTGAGGCGCACCGCTGGCACCCGTCCAAAGTCGTGACCGTCTCGATGGACAAAGTCGAGTTCAAGCAGCCGGTCTTTACCGGTGACCTCGTGTCGTTTTTCACCGAGACCAAGCGCGTGGGGCGCTCCTCGATCACCGTGCATGTGTCGGTCTGGGCCGAGCGCCGTTTTGGCGGCGGCAGCGCTGTGCATGTCACCGAAGCCGATGTGACGATGGTGGCCGTGGACGACAACTTCAAACCCACGCCGGTGCTGCGCCCGAACGGCCCGAGCGCTTCTTGAGCACATGCAATTCCGGAGTGCCCTGCGATGCATTTGAAAATAGGACAGAATTTGGTTGACCGATAGCGGGAATTGGCTTTAGCTCACCGAATCGTGGCCATTTAGTGAGCCAGGGTTGCCCCGGATCTAGTTGGCTGACTCGGTAGACTTTTCTGGAAAAGGGGACTGTGGCATGTCGATTAGCGTTCTGAGGCCCATAGCCTTCTCCGTATTTGTGCTTGTCTCAAGCGTTCGTGCCGGTGAAAACGGCTGCCAGCCCCCTGATGGCACCTACACATTCAAGCGGGGAAATCCACCAAGTGGTTCCAATGCGGGTGCGGGCAAGTTTGATGCTGGGGCCCCAAGCACTCTAACCGTTAATCCAGGTCCGGCTGAGCAGGTTTGGGTTCTCGGAAGCGATGGGCAGTACCGCCCGCAGCCAACCGATGGTCGAAGCATTTGTTTCCATGACGGATCGCCGATCACGTACGAGTACAAATTAGATGGAGATGTAGTCTCCACTGGGTACTTAGGTCCTTGAACTGTTCTGCGCCAAGAGTTTGGCTCACGGAGGATTAGCTAGGTGGTTATCAACCGAGCTGTCTACGGCAGGATTGCGCTCGTGACTGTACTTTGCGCAGTCATCGGACTAGCGCTGTGGAACTCCAGCCCAACATCCATTACGGGGCTTGGTAGCTCAGAAGCTGCCATTTCATCGAGCGCGGTCGATGGTCCAGGGCTGGCGGACGCTGGCCAGCTCATTGGCGGGCCTGCCCGGACCCCAGCCAATCACGACGTTGATTCGGTTCTCGACAACGCCCTCAGTGTGTTGAAGGGGCGTGTTCTGGATGAGCAATTCCACACCCCTGTGCTTGCAGCCATTCGACAAGGCCAAATGCAGGGGACGCTTTCGCAGTCGGAAGGGCAGTTTGTGTTGCCGTTGGATGCGCAGCAACCGCTGCTCATTTCGGTGGAGGCTGAGGGCTACCAAGATCGCCGAATTGACGTTAGCGAACTTGACTTGACGCAACCACAGGAGATTGTCCTACGGCCTGTTGCCACCGCAGCGCTGTCCGTACGCTTTGACGATGGACGCCCCGCGACGGATATGACGGTCTCGTGGAAGGCTGCGGTCGACACGCCGGAACGTGGACAGATTCGGGATTGGATGCTCTCTCGCGGCCATACCTCCGGTCGTGTGCATACAAGTCGCACGGATGACAACGGGTTGTGCAAGCTCGCAATCGGCACCCCCGTGCTTGCGACGATTCAAGCAGCCGAGGGCTACACGCTGCGCACGGTTAGGTTGCGGCCCGGTCAACATGTCGCGCTTGTCCTGCCTGTGCAGGTCACAACGGTGCGACTTGTAGACGCGGATAGTCGCGAACCCATGGCTGGCATGGAGCTTGACGTGTGGTTTCCTGCGGATCCGCTGGCAATGTCGCAGGCCATCACCAGCGACTCGCAAGGTCTGATGGCCTTGCGCCCGAGTTCCTTTCCTATTCTGCTTCGGCGTCCACGCTCTCAACTGTGGCAAGAGGAGCTCGTTCCGCTCTCTGCTGGCTTGTCTACCGCAGGCACCGGTGGGGCGATCGAGACCATGGTGAGCATCGATCGCGATCCTGGCGCTGGCGAAGTTCTTGTTGGTGTACGGCCATGCAGAGGTCGGGTGCGCTTGGTGGATTCGGTTACTGGCTTGCCGGTGGACGCGCCCGTGCGCGTGACCGTGCGCAAGGCTTCCTGTGCTTTGGATGGCCTCAAGGTAACGGCGTGTACGTTGACGACGGCGCGCTCTGCTGCGGAGAGTGCCGATGAGGTGTACGCTCCAGTCAACGGGCTCTTGACGCTGCCCTGTGTTCTTCCTGCTGCGGATGCGGGGGCCACTGCCGCGCAACCCCTTGCGGTTGTGATTGCGGTGGCGGGCTATTACCCGTGGGTGGGGGAACTGAATTCGCTTCCATTGAGTCGCGACGCGGGTTTGCACGAGGTGCAGCTCCAACCTGCCGTAACACGTAGCTTGAGGATCGTGCACGCCGACGGCACGCCTTACCGGCAAGCGGTGCGGGTGTATGCGGCTCGCGGTGACATGGTGGTTTGGTCCGATAGAGGACGGGTGGACGGCCTCCATGGGCCCATGGATTGGTTTGGGGGAGACCTGCGGCTCAACCTCGGCGAGGAGAGGAATTGGACGCACACCATCCAGCAGAGTGAGCTCGTCGCAAAGGAAGAGGTTGCGGTCGTTGTTGTCGGTGATCTGGGGACAATCACAGTGCGCGGTATTCCCGATGGCTATCCCGCGTACCGACTCTGCGCCAAGTTGGGAGTGGGACTCGGCGGGACTGTCTACAGACCTTCGCGGTTCGACGCCGGAAGCTGCCATTTCGAGGGTTTGCCATCGGGCAGCTACATGGTTGGTCCTGAGGCGTGGGTGCTCGGGGCGGAGCTGCAGTCGATGGCCTTCGAGCCCAAAGAGGAGCGTGGCCTACCACACCGCACGCGTGTTGAGGTGCGTGGCGGTCAGCAGTCGTTGGTTGACTGGATCTCGTATTGGAGTATCGGAGTCGAGGTAGGGGGTCGCGTGCGCGTCATTGGCACGCGAGACTTGCAGCCGCTGGTCGTGCCGTTGTATGGGACCGCCGATTCCAATTCTCGCGCCGAGGACGAGACCGGTATTCCGCGCATCTCCTTTGGACGCCGTGCGGCCCACCTCCCGCTGGATGAGACAGGCTCCTATCGGCTTGCAGCAATGGAACCGTTGCCATTGCTCTTAGTGGTATGCGTGGCCTATCCGGGCCCATGGGGGACGGTGCAGGGATTGCAAATCGTGGCGACCCTGATGCCAGGCGAGTCCATGGATGTTCCAACGGGCACGCTGGAGCTACGGGGTGAACCCGCGAATGATCAGCCGCCCATCAGCGTGAAGACTGCCGTCGAGGCGAGTTCCCTGCGCATCCCCGTGGATGCGTCGCATTTGACTCGGCAAGGCAAATTGCACGTGGGAAGAACGCTGGTCTGGGAGGGAGTTCCGACTTCGGTCTCTACAATCCAGCTCAATGACAAGCGTGTTCCGATTGTGCTGAAGGCGGGTGAGACCACAATCTTGACGGTCAACCTGCAGACCTTGGCGGCGAGTCCAGTGGCCACCGGCCCAGCATCGAGAGAACCTGCTCCTAAGTGAGGTGGGATTCCGGCCGCGTGCCGAGCAAGAGCAGGGCTCGCGCGCGGGGGTCTTCGGCGGCGGTCAGGGCGCGGAAGACCTCTTCCAGCGTGCCTTCGGTGCCGGCGCGCCGGCGCAGTTCGTCCAAACTGCCATGTGCGGCCAAGCGACCTTGGATGAGGACGGCCAGGCGGTCGCAGACACGTTCGGCCACATCCAACAGGTGCGAGGTGTACAACACCGCGCCGCCGCGATCGGCCCACAAGCGCAGAGTTTCCTTGATCATGGCGGTGGTCGGTGCGTCCAAGCCGTTCAGAGGCTCGTCCAACACCAACAACCGTGGTCTGGGCAGGATCGCACAGGCCAGTGCTACCTTTTGGCGCATGCCACGCGAAAAGGCGCCTACCGGATCATCGGCCCGTGGACCGAGCTCGAGGGCTTCCAACAGGCGTTGGGCTTCGGCTGCGATGTGAGCTTCCTCCAACCCGTGCAGCCGACCAACCAGCGCCAAATGGCTGCGCGGTGACAGATTCGGCCACAGGGGAGCCCCATCCGGCACGAAGGCCAGCTTGCGCCGCGCGGCCAGAGGATCCGTCGCGACGTTGACACCGTCAATGTGCACCGTGCCCGCAGTGGGGGCCTGCAGCCCACACAGGATGCGCAGTGCGGTGGTTTTGCCCGCGCCATTGGGGCCCAAAAGGCCAGCCACTTCGCCTGCGCGGATGTCCCAGCTCAGCTGGTCCAGCGCCACCCGCTCGCCAAAGCGACAGCTGACACCTTCAAACCGTACGAGTGCCGCTTCGCTCACGGCCAGTCCAAGTCACGCTGTGGGGCGCGTGTAGATCTGTTCGCCAGTGACGATGTGGGCCGCGATGCCCGTCTTCTCGGTCACTTCGGCAGCGATCTCGGTCAGGCGCGTTTTGGCCGGGGCCTTGGTCTTCTTGCCCTTGGCCTCGACGGTTTGGATCCAGACCTCGCGCGGCTTGAGCTCGCCGACCTTCTTGATCCAAGCCTTCACTTCGGTCTCGCTGCTGGCATCGACCTCGCCACGCGGGACGCGCGTCACGATGATCAGGTTCGAAAGCCCCGTCAGCATGCCGCAGGCCGTGGCGTAGTCCGCCGGCTTGTGTCCCGTGGCCGCGGCGTAGGACTTGGCCGTGCCGTATTCGAAACGCGCGTACACGCGATCGTAGAAGTTCAGCAGGCGCGGCATTTCCGGCGTGAGCAGTCCGCAATCGGTCACCAAGGACAATTTGGCCTTGGAGAACCACTTGTTGCGCAGCTCGCGCAGGTTTTCGGTGATCGTACGGATGTCCGGGTGGGCCGCCGGATCCTGCTCGCTGCCGTAGACGACGATGGACTCGACCTTCTCGCCCGACTTGCTGATCCGGATCAGGTGCCGAGCCACCGTGGTCACCACGACGGAGGCACGCGGGAGGCGCACCTCGCGGCTGACGGCGAGGGAGCGATCCAAAGACCCCAAATCGATCCCCACAGCCGTATTGAGGCGGTCGGATTTGATCGGGCCCGAGAAGATGGGGCAGTCCGTCACCAGGATGGTGGGCTGCGGTACGACTTCGGTCATGAGTTCCTTCACGGCGGGCGGTCTGCCGTCCCAACGGCAACGCCACACCGAAGCGATCAAGATACGCCATGGGAGGTGTGGTTCCTAGGCTGCAGTCTGTAAATCGTTCTTGACACATGGCTCTGTGGTCTTCGGTGTTGCTAGTCGTAAAGCATTATTTGTAAGTCATTTAGATTCGCTAGTTCCAACTGCTTCGGGTGGACTATCAGGGCACCAACTTCGGCTGCAAGCCAAGCACAGTCCAGCCCCCGCCAGGCCCATGCGCAGTGGGTGTTCCGCTGCCAAGCGCAGCCAACGCACCGGCCATACTTGGCCGGGTTCCTCGACCCATAC
>JBILXQ010000086.1:0-8623 GCA_044378375.1 Planctomycetota bacterium | reverse complement strand
AATACCGTGGCACCACCCGTGTAGGTGTTGCCACCCAACGTGTGCACCGTGCCGGCACGCAACGCCACAGAACCTCCCGCCAAAGAGAGGCCAGCCGTCAGCGGAACAGCTAGAGCACCTAGCAGAGCCAGTTGGAACAAAGAGCGCATGCTCAGTCCTTCTTCTCGTTCTTGCCGGTCTTGGCCGGAGTCTTCTTCTGGCCGCTATGCGGATCGACTTCGTCGTCGGTCAGACCTTGCTGCGCGGCGCCCGGTTGCTCGACACCTTCCAACAGGTGCTTCGCGCGCAGGTCCTTGCTGCGGTCGTAGACGAGATTGCCGTCGAGCACCACGTACTCGACGCGTGAGGTGGCGGACAACGGATCGCCGCTCATCAACACGACGTTGCCGTCATAGCCTTCGGCCAAACGACCGACGCGCTTGCCCAGACGCAGCACATCGGCGGCAGTCGAGGTGACCGAAGCGAGCGCCGTTTCGCGGTCCACGCCGTAGGCCACGCACGTGGCAGCTTGGAACCACAGCGACTGTGCGGTCGGGTTCACCGACTGCAGTGCGAAACGCACCTTCTTCTTGGCGAACACGGCCGGAACGAAGGTCTCCGTTTCCTTGCCGGTAACGGGATCGCGCTCGACATAGGTCATGGCCGAGGACAGCACGACGGGCACGCCGGCTTCGGCGATGGCATCGACAGCCTTGAAGGAGTCGCCTTCCAACACCAATGCAGTGTTGGCAAGGAAGCCGTTGCCGCGCGCGACTTCGAGCGCGAGGTGCACGCTTGCCGCGCCGTCACATTGCACGAAGGCCATCAACTTGCCTTCGACCAAGCGCAGCATCGACTCTTGCTTCTTGTCGACCAGACCGCGACCAACGATCTCGAAGCCCGAGAGCTTCCACTTGGCCGAGCCTTCCATGGCGCGGCCTTCCTTGTTCTCCGGCTTCTCGGGATCACGGCCTTGGAACAGCGCTTCGCGCTTGGCCGCGTCCTTGCCGTCCTTCTCGTCCTGCATCAACTTGGCGAGGTAACGCTCAAGGTCCGTGAAGCTCTTCTTGAGCATCATCGCTTGCGTGGCGCGCGAACGCCCGGGGCGCGCACCGGCAACGATCTTGAGGCCCGCGTCCGGACGAATGGTCATGTCCTCGACGGTCATGCCGAAGGGACGCACCACGCGACCTTGACCGCCGATCACGCACTGGTTGCCCTGCTGCACATTGATGGCGACGATGCCTTGGCGCAGGGAGTCTTCGAAGTAGAAGTTGATCGGGTCAATCGAGTCGCGCACGTCCAGGAACGGCGCCACTTCGATGTTCTCGTTCGGGCGATCCATGCCGCGGTTGCTGTGCGCTTCCACGAAACCGGGGAACGCGACCAACTCGGGATGGTCCAGCAGTTCCGAGTCCCAACGCGTCGCTGCGCCCGCCGCGACCTCTTTGATGCGGCCGTCTTCGATGACGATGACGCCGTCTTTGATCTCGGCACCATTCATCGTGATGACGCGGCCTGCCTTGATGGCGATCTTGCCACCATTGGCCTGCGCGTCGAAGCCTAGGGAGAACAGGGCGGCCGTAGCGAGCAGGGCCGTACCGCAAGTGGTGTTGAGCTTCATCAGTCTTCCGTCTGTGTGGTTCAGTTGTGCTGTAGGTGTGGGTTTGTGGCGGCGCGAATCACTCGCGCCCGTCCCACACGAGTACGCCGTCGACGATCACCGCCACGACGCGTGAAGTGGGTTGGAACGGTTCGCCGTTCCACAACGCGAGGTCGGCATCTTTGCCTTCCTCGATCGTGCCCGTGCGCGCTTCCACGCCCACGAGCTTGGCCGGTGTGGAGGTCACTGCCTTGAGTGCCTCTTCGAAGGGCAAACCGCCCGACATCGCCGCTCCGGCCTGCACCGCGAGCGAGCTGTCGTAGGCGCCCGAACCGTGAGCCGACAAAGCAAAGGTGATGCCTGCCTTGCGCAACTCTTCCGGTGCGGAGCGTGACAAGAACGCGCCCTCGCGAGTGCGGCCCGTGCCCGTGAACGGCGGCAGCACCACGGCGATGCCGCTGCGCACCAGCAGCTCGGGTTCCTTCCACGCTTCGGCTGCGGCATCCAAGAACACGCGCGGCTTGTTCAAGCCCTGCGACTGGAACAGCTCCTTACCGCGCACTTCTTCGATGGCGAAGATCGCGGTGCGGATGTCTTGCGTGGTCCACGCAGCGATCGACATGGGCAATTCGCCCTTGAGCGCCCGTGTCAGCGTCTCGCGCTCGGCGCCTTCGTTCTGACCCAGCGCGGTCTGGTGGAAGGCGTTGCGCCACTCCCATTCGACGCCCATGCGCGTCGTGGGACGGCGCTTGAAGAAGTCCGTCGGGCGACCGAAGGCCGGCGAGTTGCCTTGGCTCGGTTGCGCGCCCATCGCACCGCGCAACACAGCATCCTTCTTGAGGGTGCGTGCGGCGATGCTCTCTCGTCCAGCCGTTTTGACAACCTGCGACAGGCCGCCGACCACATTCATGTCCATCGGCGTGGCCAGCACCGTGGTCACGCCCGTGCGCACCAGGCGATCCCATTCCAGACCCCACGGATCCAGCGCTTCGGCGTTGGACAAACGCGCGGTGACTTCCTTGCTCTGCTCGACAGTGCGCAAGTTCGCACCCGCGCGCGCACCCAAGTCGATCAAGCCCGGCGTAATCGCGTAGACCTCTTCGGATCCACCACCGCTGACGCCGTCAATCTTGCCGTCATCGATGGAGACGCTGCCGTCTTCGATGACCTTGCCATTGCCCAGGTAGATCTTCTTGGCCGAGATCGAACCGACGGCCTGACCTACTTTGCCCTTCTCGGCCGCAGCATCGGCTCCATTACAGAGCGCGACACCCAGCACGAGTGTGGAGCCAACGAGGCGACTCATGGTCCATTTGGTCTTGCACATCATTGAGCACCTCCATGAACGAGCGCGCCTTCGACCCACACAGCCTTGGCGGCACTGGACAACTCCAGCGGATCACCGCTCCACAGGACGAGGTCGGCATCCATGCCGCGTGCAACGCTGCCAGCGCGTGCGCCCATGCCCGCGATCGCAGCGGCGTCCTTGGTCAAGGCATTCAAGGCCTTGCCGTGCTCGACGCCGTGCCGCAGCGACAACGCCGCCACCATGCGCAGGTTCTGCGCCGGGTTCGAAGGCGCGTCGAGGCCGAAGCCAAAGGTCACGCCCTTCTTGGCCAACAAAGCCACGCTTTGCGCTTCGCGCATCGGCTCGCCCGCACCCGACGCGGGCACGATGACGGCGAGCTTGGCAGCAGCGATTTCTTCGGCCAGTTCGCCGGCCAAGGGCGCACCGCACAACGCACCTCCGAGCTTGCGCGCAGTCGCGAACTCCAGCGCGCGGCGCACCTCGGGCTTGCTTTGCACTTCCCACAGGATGGGCAGGCGGCCGTTCTTCGCGTCGCTCACGGCGCCCTTCGGCCCGTTGTCGAACAGCTCGGCCAGCATCTCTGTCTGGCGCGCATACGAAGTCGGCTCGCGGTTGAAAGCCAGCGCGCTACCGCCGAACACCACAGTCAGGTGCGCGCGATCAGACACCATGGCGCCGGTGGTCTTGGCGACAGCGGTCGAACCCGGCACTAGCTTGGTCGCCGTGGGAGCGAGCACGACAGCGGTGATGCCTTGAGCGCGCAGGCGTGCGAACTCGGGATCATCGCGACGCACGGCATCCGCGATCTTGGCCTCCGGCAGGATCGCGCGCGCCGCATCGACGCCCTCGCCATCCAAGCCGATTTGCGCGCGCAGCGCCACCAGACCAGCCGTCAAGTGCCCTTGACACTCAATCAACTGCACATCCTGGGGCACCTCGACATTCGCGCCGACATCGGCCACGCGGCCATCGCGCACGAGCACGATGCCCTTGTCGATCGCGGTCGCTCCATCCACCCACACCTTGTCGGCGCGGAGAGCCACATCGCCGCCACCCAGCAGGGCAACGGTCATGATTGCTGCGATGATCATCTGGTTCGCGCTCCTCTTTCAGTTGTGTGCAAGACTCAGTTTTGTTCAGGCGCGAGGACGACGCGGCCAGCAGACACGACATAGGTAGCCTGCGCCGCTGTGGTCAGCGGCTCGGCACTCCACACCACGAGGTCGGCGTCCTTGCCGACCTCGATAGAACCCATGCGCGCGCCCACATCGAGCACTTCGGCGGCGATGGTGGTGACGCCCGCGAGCGCCTTGGTGCGCTCGAGGCCATGGCCCACCAATTGAGCGGCTAGCAGCGGCAAATCGCGCGTGTGCGCCGGATCCATGCCGCCGGAACCGATCGCCACTTTCACGCCCGCGTTGGCCAAGTGCGCAGCCAAAGCAAGGTCATGCTGGTCGTACTCATCAGGACGACCGGCACCCATCGGCAAGGCATGCACGAGCACAGGAATGTTGTGCGCCTTCAGGTGCTTGGCATGCGCGACCGATTCGGCCGCACCCGCCACCACCCAGCGCACGCGCGCTTGATCGGCGACGCCGCTCAACAACGCGCGCAGCTCGGCATCGCGATTGATGTGCACCATCAACGGCATCGCACCGTCCGCCACAGCCGCCCAGACTTCGGCGTCATCATCGACGCGCGGGGCCGCGGGCTTCTTGAAGTCTTCCTTGTACTTCTTCTCTTCGAAGGGCTTGCCCTTCTCCTTCGCGTCGGTCTCGGCCTTTTCGCGGTCTTTCTTGGCCTTTTTGGCGTCTTTCTCGAGCTCGGCGGTCTTCTCGGCGACCTTCTTCTGCCACTCGACCAACTCGTGGGCGTACTCGTTCTTTTGCACGAGGTAGTTGCGGCCCGCGGCGATCTGACCGAAGAGTCGATCGACCAACTCGATGCGCTCGAACACATCCATGCCGCGCGAACCCGGCATCTGCACCAGCTCGCCATCGATGAACTGCACACCACCGGGTTGCGCGCCACCAATGCCGACCGTGGTCCACAGCACGGCGTCTTGTTGCACCACGCGTTGAGATGCATCCAAGCCGGACGCAATGCGCACCACGGAGCCCACACCACCGATGCGTGCGGGCACGCCTGCTTGGGCGCGCACCGCGACGACCCCCGCACGCAAGGCTTCACGGCGTAGGTGCTCATCGAGGTACGGATCGAACGCATCAGCCGCGCGCGTGGCCGGCGTCGTCTGCTGATCGCCGACGGAATCACCGCTCACACCGAGCGTGCTCCAAGCATCGATCAAACCTGCGCCCACCCAGGTGCCGCGAATCTCTTGCGCGCCGGGCAGCGGTTGCAGGTTCGTCCCGACCGCCACGATGCGGCCGTTCTTGATCGAGACTTGCGCGTTCTCCAACACAACGCCGGGCTTAACAACGAGGTGTTCGGCGCGGATCAGCAGAGCGTCGGTCGACGCTGCTTCCTGCGCCCCGAGCGAAGCCGGCGCGCTCGACGCGACGACGAGCGCCGCGGCGAACCAGGCACGGGGGGTGTGCATGAGGTGCTCCAGACGAGGCACCCCCCTTGGCGCGAGCCGCAAAGGGTGCGAGCGACGCTTGTGGCGTCTTGAGAGTGGGTGGTCGCCTTCAGCCACCCGAGCGGCCGAAGGCGCTGAGATCCTAGCTAGGTAGGGTCGGAGCCGGAAGCACGACCTGCGGCCAAAGTGCAGCCGCAATTAGGTCTTACATGGCTGGGAAGGTGCAATTTGGGCGTTCGGAGGGCGCGGACTTGCGGCTGAAGGCCCGTGCCGCGCGGACGGATTAGGCGCGGCTTCTATCGTGTACTGGAACCCATCCCAACCCAAGTCATCCAGCACGGCCCAGGGGGCCTTGCGCGCGTTGCTGTTCGAGCACGCTTGGTGGAAAGAACGCTTAAGCTGCCTCGACAGCCATCCCCCGTCCGTGCTGCTGCACCTGCGTGAGGACTTGTGCTCTCCGTTGGTCGAAGTGGTGGAATTCCGCCTGCGTACACCAGACGGCTTGCGTTTGGTGGGCTTGCGGGCGCGGCGTAGGTTTGGCCCTCCGCCTCAAGCTACGCTGGTGCGCGTAGTCCAGCCCCAGGACTGCCTAGAGTGCGATATGGGGGCTTTGGACGGCAACTACATGGATCTTGTAGTCCAATTACCGCCCAGCCACAGCCTAGAACAACGCGTTGTGGACCTGCTTTTGACCGTGCGCTACGCCGAGCAGGACTCCACGCCGGCCAGTTTCTGCCCTTCCAATTCCGACGAAGTCACCATTGCTGCCCACTTGCATGAAGTGGGCCTAGGTTGAGTACAGGCTCAGGTTGACGGGCTGGGACTGACGTGCTCGAACACGCCGGTCTGCTTGTTCTTGCGGACCTGACTCCATACATGGCAGCGGCCATTCATGGCCACATAAACCCCGGGCGGCAGCGTTTGCGCATAGGCCAAGGCACTGCCCAGATTGAAGAGCCCGTCCGAACTACCGAAGGTGTACGGCACCATCGCGCCGGTCAGGACCACCGTTTTGTCGAGCTGGGCCGCCCCCAAGGCGCGCGCGGTCAGCTCCATCGTGTCGGTGCCGTGCGTGATGACGATGCGTGGTTCGGGGGCCGCCCGCACCGCCTCCAGCACCCGCCCGCGGTGCTCGTCCGTCATCTCCAAGCTGTCGATCAACATCAGGGTCTCGACCCGGATCGGCAGGTGGCAGCGCCCCAGCTCGAGCATTTCCGGCACATGGGTGTCCCGAAAATGCAGGCGCCCTTCGATCTCAAGGTAAGCCTTGTCGAAGGTCCCGCCGGTGACGAGCACGCATACGGCTTGGGGGTCCATCTCGGGCGTAGTGTAGCGCGGCTGCGCGGCGACTGCGTACAACATCGCCCGTGCGCTGCCTCTCCGCTGCCGACTCTGTTGTGATCGCCGCTGCGGCGCAACGCCTGCGTGAGGGCCAGCTCGTCGCCTTCCCGACCGAGACGGTGTACGGGTTGGGCGCGCATGCCCTCGATCCCGAGGCTGTGGCGCGCATCTACGCGGCCAAGGGGCGTCCGGCGCACAACCCCATCATCGTGCATGTGGCGGATGTAGAGGCAGCGCGCGCGTTGGTCGCCGAATGGACACCGCAGGCCGAGCGCTTGGCTCGCCGTTGGTGGCCGGGGCCACTGACCCTGGTGTTGCGCAAGGCGTCAAGCGTACCTGACAGCGTCACAGCCGGCCTGCCCAAGGTAGGCGTGCGCGTGCCCGCCCACCCGGTGGCTTTGGCCTTGTTGCAGGCGGCTCGAGTGCCCGTTGCCGCCCCTAGTGCCAATCGATCGAACGAGGTGTCGCCGACCTGTGCCGCGCATGTGGTGCGCTCCTTGGGCGAGGCCGATGTGTGGGTGCTCGATGGTGGAGATTGCGCTGTCGGCATCGAGAGCACAGTGGTTGATGTGTCCGGTGCGACTCCGGTGCTGCTGCGACCGGGCGGCATCTCGCGCGCCGCCTTGGAGCAGGAGTTGGGTGTACCTGTCAGCGTGGCTGTACAAGCCGCGCGCGACGACGAAGCGCGTGCAGCGCCCGGGATGTTGCGCAAGCACTACGCACCGCAGGCTTTGGTGCGTTTGGTGCCGCATGGACAGGCCACGCTCTTGCGCGCGACGGCCTTGCAGCTGGCGGCGGAGCACGGTGTGGCCATGCAACGCATTGCGGTTCTGGCCTCGCACGCAACCTTGCAACAAGCAGATTTGCAGGACTGTGTGCAGTTGGTCGCCAGCGCAGATCCCGTGGTGTATGCACGCGAGTTGTACGCGCACCTGCACAGTGTCGATGAACGCGGCTGTCAGGTGCTAGTGCTCGAGTCCGTACCTGCGCTGACCGCGTGGGACGCCGTGCGTGACCGCCTGCAGCGTGCGGCTGCGCAAACTGAAGCTACTTGACGAGCGGGTGGTAGCCGTTGATGCGCGGCACTTCCTGCGCGAGCACACCTTGGGCGTGGTCCAACTGAATTCCCCGCGGCGGAACCGCGGAGTCCACCACGATGCGCAGGTCTGCAGCACGCAGCCAAGTCGGTAGCGCGCACGCCACCGGCAGCGCGCCCCGGAAAGCCACATGCGCTAGCTCTTCCGAACCGCGGTACAAGCGCACTGCGCCGACCGCTTCCGGATCTTCGCTGGCCAACACCAAGCTCACATGATCGACCAAGGTGTCTGCGATGTCTGGACGCAAAGCCCAGCCATGCTGCGTAGGCACGAGCGACTCACCCGCAAGCACGCGACGATACGCCACACGCGAGGCACCTGTATCCGCCGTGCCTTTCATGTAAGCCACGAGCGCTGCCTGCTCTTCCGCACGATGCAGCGCGCGCTTGCCTTCGTAGTAGGAGTAGTACGCGTGTTGCTCGGCAGTCCATGCGTTGCCTTCGCGATAGTCGCCAGCAAAGGGCACCAACAGGTCCATCCACGCCGCGAGCTTGTGGCGTTCCTCGGTTGTCAACTGCACACCGTGATGCCCGGCTTCCAAGAGCGGCATCAGGCGGCTCTTCGCCGCGCCCGCGAAGTAAGGGGGCAACTCAGTGGGACGCGACATCTTGCTGATCCAGCTCACCAGGCCTGTCTCTGGCTCGGCGTGCCAGTTGCCATCGTCACCGCGACGCGCCTCCACAAGGTTCAGGTAGGAGCGTGTCCAATGGCGCAAGTTGATGTTCTCATCGTCGATCGGCACGCCGCGCAAGTCC
>JBILXQ010000489.1:0-2500 GCA_044378375.1 Planctomycetota bacterium | reverse complement strand
GTTCAATGCGTTGGCCTCCGTGTGCCGCCACCCGGACCTGTACTTTGCGGCGTTGTGCCTGTCGGGCACCTATGACCTGCAGAAGAAGTTCATGGACAACGAAGGCACACACGAGTCCTTCGTGATGTCGCCGCTGCACTTCTTGCCGCAGATGCAGGAGGGCGAGCACCTGCGCCGGCTGCGCGAGCGGTTTGTGCTCCTCGCTCACGGCAAAGGCCGTTGGGAGAGCCCGGAGGAGTCGTGGCGCGTCGCGGATGCTCTGGGCGCCAAGGGCGTGCCGAACCGGGTGGATGAATGGGGGACCGAGTGGGACCATGACTGGCCCACTTGGCGGCGAATGATGCCGCAGTACTTGGGCGAGTTGCTGGACCGGCGCGCGGCCGAAGTCGCGGTGGCCCCGTTGGCTGTGCCTGCTCCCAACCCCGCTCTGGCCGAGCCCGCGGCCAAGCCGACCCGCAAGCCGGCCGCGCGCAAGAAGCCCGCTAAATGAAAAACGCCGCCAGCTGCTGAAGCCGGCGGCGGGCACGATGGGAACTTCGCGGTGCGAAGAGTCTTGCCACACTAAACCTACTGCCCCCTAGGTGAGGGCGGCGGGAAAACGAACCAAAAAAGTGGAGCGCCTGATGCTAAGTCGCCGCGTGGTAAGAGCTTGCATTTTGGTGGCGGCTGCCCTTTGGGCCGCGCTTGGTGGCGGGGCTTGTGCCTCCGTGGGTTCCCCTAAGGGCCCTGTCACTAGCCCCAACGTGCTCCTGATCTATGCCGACGACCTCGGATATGGGGAATTGGGCTGCTACGGCCAGACCAAGATCGCCACCCCGCACCTCGATGCCCTGGCGGCACGGGGACAGCGCTACACCCGCGCCTACACCGGTGCCCCTGTGTGCGCGCCGGCTCGTTGCATGCTCCTGACGGGGCGTGCCGCGGGCTCCGCCCAGGTCCGCGACAATGTCGAGCTCCAGCCCGAAGGGCAAAAGCCGCTGGCCGCCGGCACCCCGAACCTTGCCCGCAGCCTGCAAGCGGCCGGCTACGCGACCGGGCTGTACGGCAAATGGGGCCTCGGGCCGGTGGGCTCCAGCGGCGACCCCAATGCCCAAGGCTTCGACCAGTTCTACGGCTACGCCTGCCAGCGCCACGCGCACAGCCACACGCCGGAGTGGCTGTGGCGGAACCAAACCCGCGAACCGCTGCCGCCGGGGACCTACGCGCCGGACCGGTTCCGCGACGAAGCGCTGGCCTTCCTGCGCACGCGCGGCGAGCGGCCGTTCTTTGTGATGTATGCCACCACCATTCCGCACATGGCGATGCAGGTGCCGGAGGACTCTCTCGCCCAGTACGCGGGCACCTTCCCCGAAACACCCTACACCGGAGGGCGCGGATACACGCCGCACCCGACGCCGCGCGCCGCCTATGCGGCGATGATCACGCGCTTGGACCGCGATGTGGGGATCTTGCTGGCCGAGCTCGAGCGGCGCGGCGAGCTCGACCGCACCATTGTGATGGTGACCAGCGACAACGGCCCCACCCATGATGTGGGCGGGGTGGATACGGAGTTCTTCGCGTCCTCCGGCGGTCTGCGCGGCCGCAAAGGCAGCGTGTATGAAGGTGGCCTGCGCGTGCCGCTGCTCGTCGCGGGCCCGGGGATCGCGCCGGCGGTCTCGGATCGGCACATCGCGGGCTGGGACCTGGCGAATGCGCTGCTGGACCTATGTGGAGTACCGCAGCTCGCCGGCGAGGGCGAATCCTTCGCGCCCACCCTGCGCGGCGTAGCTCAACCGCCGCGCTCTCCCATCGCATGGGATTTCCCCGGCTACGGCGGCCAGCGGGCCGTCCTGATGGGCGATTGGAAGGCCATCCAGCGCGGCCTCGCCAAGAACCCCAATGCGCCTTGGGAGCTCTACAACCTTGCCAACGACCCCGCCGAAGCGCGCGATGTCGCCGCCGCGCACCCAGAGCGCCTGGCCGAGGTGCGCCAGCTGGCTGATATGTGAATTCGGCGTCCAAAAGCGCCAACCGTCCGCACAAATCGGCCCTGGCGCTATCAGCAGAGGGGGAGGGTCGGACATAGGCATGTCCGACCTCCTTGCGGAGATTGACAGGCGAGGTTCGCATCAACCGGTCCTGCGCGCAGTCCCTCCCGCTCCGCGCCCACTCTAGGAACCTCTCCCTATGGCATCACTTCGTACTCTGCTCTGGACCGTGCTGTGTCTGCTTGGCCTGACATCCGTTGCACGGGCAACCGATTGGAATGTTTACCCCGGCCAGAGCATTCAGTCGGCAATCAACCAAGCGCAAAGCGGGGACCGCATCTTTGTGCATCCGGGTACCTACCCGACGGGCCTGCGATTTTTCGGAAAGCAAATTGAGGTCATCGGGGTCAGTCCTAGCCTCACCACGATCCTTGATGTGTCGTCGTTCAATCTCCCGGCGTTGACTGCCGATTCGGGTGAGACGCTGGCCACCAAGGTGCGCAACATCAAGTTCCGGCTGGGTGGGGCTGGAA
>JBILXQ010000085.1:0-8675 GCA_044378375.1 Planctomycetota bacterium | reverse complement strand
GCTGCAGATCGGGCACTGCGTGGCGACATGGCGTAAGGCCGGGCAGTGCTCGCGTCCGAACAGAATGATCTGCACATGCAGCGTGTTCCAACACTCTTGTGGGAACAGCCGCTTCAAGTCGCGTTCGGTTTGCTCGACACTGGAACCATCGGAGAGACCCCAGCGCTTGGCCAGACGATGGATGTGCGTGTCGACGGGAAAGGCCGGTTGACCAAACGCTTGCGAGACGACCACGCTGGCTGTCTTGTGACCCACACCAGCTAACTGTTCCAGCGCCTCCATGTCCGCGGGAACCTCGCCACCGTGATGGGCCACGAGAGCTTCGGCCATTTTCTTGAGGTTCTTCGCCTTCGTGGGCGCGAGTCCTACGGTCTTGATGTAGGTAAGGATCTCTTCGACCTCGAGCTTGGCGAGTGCACGCGCATTCGGTGCGCGCGCAAACAGCGCAGGTGTGACAAGATTGACGCGCTTGTCGGTCGTTTGGGCCGACAGCGCCACGGCCACCAAGAGCTCGAAGGCGTTGCGATGATCCAGCGGCGCAGGAGGATTGGGATACATCCGCTCCAGCGTCTCACGGATCTTGAGGCAGCGTTCCTTCTTGTTCATGCAGGCGGCATTCTACGGAAGGGGAGAACTCTCATGGCACACGACGCACAGGCACACGACGAACAAGCGGACATCCGCGACTTTCTCGCAGGCACGCACTATGCGGTGGTAGGAGCATCCGTGGATCGCGAGAAGTACGGCAACAAGGTCTTGCGTGCCTACCTGCAGAAAGGACATGTGTGTGTGCCCGTGCATCCGCGCGAGGCGCTCATCGAAGGAGTCGCATGTGTGCGCTCGGTGGAGGAGCTACCCTTCGTTCCGCATGGGCTGTCGATCGTGACTCCGCCGCCAATCACGGAGAAAGTTGTCGATGCGGCGCTGGCCAAGGGCATCCGGCGCTTGTGGATGCAGCCAGGTGCCGAGCATGAGGGCGCGATTGCGAAGGCTCGCGCTGCAGGCTGCACGGTGTTGGCGCACGGTCCGTGCCTGTTAGTCGCGATCGGCTATCGCGAGCTGTGTTGAGAGGAGCCGCTGCTAAGGCTGGCAGCTCTACTGCAAGCAGTTCTTGAGCGCTGGTTCGAGCTCAGGCCACTGGAAGCGATAGCCGCTGTCCAACGCGACCTGCGGCACCACTTTTTCTGATGCCAGCAACTGCGCTGCAAACTCGCCGACCGCGAGTCGTAGCGCAAACGGCGGCACAGGCAGGAACGCGGGGCGTGACACTACTTTGCCCAGAACGCGCGCGAACTCCTTGTTGCGCACGATGCCCGGCGCTGCAGCATTGAGCGGGCCACGCACGCTTTCGCGGTCGATCGCGTGCAGAATCAAGCCCGCGCAGTCATTCACATGGATCCATGGCAGCCACATCGCGCCCGAGCCAAACGGCCCACCTAAGCCGAGCTTCCAGATCGGCACCATCTTCTGCAGCGCGCCGCCGTGTCGTCCCAAGACGATTCCAATGCGCAGGTTCACAACGCGCACGCCGAGCTTTTCGGCTTCCAGAGCTTCACGCTCCCACGCCACGCACAAGTCGGCCAAGAAGCCGCTGGCTGGCGCGGAGGTCTCTGTCAAAAGTTCTTCACTGCGGTCACCGTAGTAGCCCACAGCCGAAGCATTCACCAAGACACGCGGCTTGGTGTGGCTCTTGGCGATGGTCTCGACAAGCCGCTTGGTGTAGTCCACGCGTGAGGTGATCAGCTCACGCTTGTAGGCCTCGTTCCAGCGCTTGGCGCTGACCGAGGCACCTGCAAGATTCACCACTGCGTCGTACTTGGACACATCGTCCGGCCACGCGCTCATCGCTACGCCCGCGCGTGCGGTGCGGGCCGTCTCTGGATTGCGGGTGACGATGGTTGCGCGGTCGTTGCGCGCACACAGCAGGTTCACCAAGATCCCGCCGACGAAGCCAGTGCCACCAAAGACGAGTGCGTGCATGATCGGACTACCTCAGGGCTCCACAACCACGAGTGCTGCGCCGGCTTTGACCTCGGCACCGTCCGCACAGGCGTAGCGCACAAAGCGTGCATTCGGCGGCAGGACTCCACCGCTCTTGTAGCCGATGTGGCTGAAGGTCTTCATCACTTCGAGCAAGCCTAGGGCAGCACCTTCGGCAAGGCGTTGGCCAGCTTGCGCATAGGCTGCCTCGCCAGGTGCGGGGCGGTGCCAGAAACGACCAGAAGAGGGAGCTTTCACGACCAGTACATCGTTCGCTGCACCAGACGTTGTAGATGCAGTCACTCCCGATCCCGCAGCGCTGATGGGCTTTAGCTCTGCCAGCACATCGCCATAGCCGACCGGTTGACGCAGGCGCGTGGGTGGTTCGCTGACGACGACACCGATCACGGTCTCAGGCACGATCAATTCCAAGATCACGCCCAAGCGCACCACGCGTCCGAGCACTTGGCCCGCCGCGAGCACCGTACCGACGCTCGGTGCTTGCACATACAGGCCGACCTCGGGCGACAGCAGGCGCGTGCGCCCTTCATGTAGCTCGACCAAGCACTCCAACTTGCGATGAGCATCCATCAGCGCGGCTCCGTCAGAGCATCCAAGTCATGCAGCGACCAGATGCGCGGGTTCTTCACAGTGCGATGCCCGGTTGCTTGGTAGGCCATCTCGATCAAGGCCACGAGCCATGGACGCAGCTCGCGCAAGCGCACGATCTCATCGATGTCCAGCTGGGCGGCGGCTTTGTAGGGATCCATGTCGCCTTCGATGCGCGCTTCGGTGTCCTTCATCGCTTGCTCGAGCTTGCTGCGCTCTTCGGGATCGGTGGTCGCGATCTCGAAGTTCGCATCCAACTTGGTGCGATAGGTTGCGATCGCCAACGTGCGGCCTTCCATCACCGATAGGCGCGTCAACGGCGTAGCCAACTGCACGATTGGGTCATAGGGCAGGCCCGCCATGGCGTAGTACCCGGCGCCCGAAGCCTTGCGTAGCAACACGCTGAACATAGGGACTGCGTTGGTGCTGTTGGCATAGATCAAGCTGGATCCATAACCGAGCAATCCCAGACGCTCGGCTTCCACACCGATGTCAAAGCCCGCAATGTCCTGCAGCCACACCAGCGGGATGCCATCCGCTTCGCATGCGCGGCTGAAAGCCGCAGTCTTCGCGATGCTTTCTCGATAGAGGATGCCAGCCGGCTTGACACCATCGCGTTGCTCGGCGTCCGGCACAATGCCTTGTCGATTGGCGACAAAACCCGTCCACAGACCACCGACACGCGCGACGCCGCAAACGATTTCGCGCCCCCGCTCGGGCAGGAACTCTTTGAAGAGCGAGCGATCAACCAAGCGCGCCAGCACTTCCTCCACGGACCATGTGTGGCGGTGATCAGCCGGGAAGAGCCCTTCCACTTCGCCTGCGTCATGCATCGGTTCCGCAGCATCCACGCCACCGCGGTAGTAGTCCGCCGCCGAGCTCGGCAGCTTGGCGATGTCATCACGAATCATCGCGAGCGCTGTGACATCGTCTGGCGCGCGCACATCCGCACAGCCCGAGGCATGCACATGCACTTCGGGCCCGCCGATGTCGAGACTCGACAGTTCTTGTGATTTGGCGCCTTTGATCAAAGCGGCTCCCGCGATGACCATGTACGCGCTCTCGGTCATGTAGACGCGATCGCTGATGATCGGCATGTAGCCGCCACCGGCAATGCAGTCGCCGAACACACCTGCGATCTGCGGCACTCCTTCGGCCGAGAGCAAAGCGTTCTTCTTGAAGATGTGGCCTGCGCCCGTCGCACCAGGGAAAGACTGCGCTTGCTCCGGCAGGTACAGCCCCGAGCAGTCCACCAGATAGATCACAGGCAGGCGCAGTCGACGCGCCATCTCTTGTGCGCGCTCGATCTTCTCCGGTGTGCGCGGCCACCACGATCCCGAGGCCACGGTGTTGTCATTGGCGATGACCACGCACCAGCGTGCATGCACCTTGGCGAAGACCGTGATGACGCCAGCTGCGGGTGATTCCAGCTTGCCGAACAAGCGACCAAAGTTGGCAAAGGTGCCGACCTCGTAAAGCTCTGTGCCTGCATCGCGCAGTCGCTCGACGCGTTCGCGCGCCGTCAACTTGCCCTTCTGGTGCACACGCTCGACATAGGTTGCGCCCCAACCGGCCTGCACCTTGGCACGCCGCTCCAGCAACTGGCGCTCGCGCTCCTCGAGGGCCGCAAGATTGCGTGCATAGGCGCCAGCATCGATGGCTGCATCGCGTGCGGATCCGATAGGGACGATCTTCACATGGGCCATGGTCTTACTCCTGCATGCCCGGGATGGAGCCGGTGTCGTACTGGCCGCTTTGGAAGGCGTGGGAGCCCAGCACGGCGAGGTGCACCGGGATCGTGGTGGCGACACCTTCCACGCGCGCGTTGCGCAAGCACGCCAACAAGGTTTGGATCGCTTCGGCGCGCGTGGAGCCGTGAGCGATGACCTTGGCGAGCAACGAATCGTAGTACGGCGGGACTTCATCACCAGCCGCGACGTGCGTGTCCACGCGCACGCGCCCGGGACCTAGATGCGTGGGGATGTCCACCACGCTCAGCACGCCAGGCGAGGGTGCGAAGGCGCGCGCAGGGTCCTCGGCGTTGATGCGCACTTCGATGGCGTGTCCATTGGTTTTGACAGCCGCCTGAGAGATGCGCAGCGGCTGATTAGCCGCGACCTCCAACTGCATGCGCACCAAGTCCAGACCGGTGCGCTCTTCTGTGACCGGATGTTCGACTTGCAGGCGCGTGTTCATCTCCATGAAGTAGATGGCGCCGTCTTGCGCACGCAGGAACTCGACAGTGCCTGCGCCCGCATAGCGCAGCGCGGCGGTGAGATTGGCCGCGAGCAGCCCGATGCGCTCGCGCGTGGCGTCATCCAGGCACGGCGAGCACGACTCTTCGATCAGCTTCTGGTGCTTGCGCTGGATCGAGCACTCGCGCTCGTAGAGGTGAATCGCGTTACCGAAGCGATCGCCCATCACTTGCACTTCGATGTGCCGTCCGCGTTCGAGGTACTTCTCGATGTAGCAAGCGCCATCCCCAAAGGCGGCGAGCGCCTCGGAAGAGGCCGCCTGCCAGGCAGCTGTAAAGTCCTTGGGTTCGCGCACCAAACGCATGCCGCGGCCGCCTCCGCCCGCGTCGGCTTTGACCATCACCGGGAAACCAATCTCGTGCGCGAGGCGCAGAGCTTCGGTTTCGTCGCGCAGCGGCCCATCGGAACCCGGAATGACCGGCAGGCCCGCCGCGCGCGCGGCCCGCTTGGCCGGCGTCTTCAAGCCCATCTGGTCCATGGCCCGTGGGGCCGGTCCCACGAAAGTGACCCCATGCGCCTCCACCAGTGCTGCAAAGCGCGCATTCTCGGCGAGGAAGCCCCAGCCGGGGTGGAGTGCCGTGCAACCGGATTGCACAGCGGCCTGGACCAGTCGCTCTTGCTGCAGGTACGACTCGCGCGGCGGGCCGGAGCCCACACCAATCAGCTCGTCGAGGGCTTTGGTCCACGAAGCACCGCGGTCGGCGGTGGAGACGGCACCGACGGTGCGGATCCCCATGGTGCGTGCGGTGCGGGCGACGCGCACGGCGACTTCGCCGCGGTTGGCGATGAAGAGCTTGTGGAACATGCGTGTCGAGGATACTGGCCCCGACCATTGTGCAGAAACTGAGAGCCGAAAACCCGCTTGGCAGATCGCGGATGCAGATTGCCGGTGCGATTCCTGCAAAACCTTTCGCGCAGCAGCGGTCAGGCGTGTCGAGGCGGCCCAGTGGCGTTCCTACCTGTGGGCGCGCAAGGCCGCGCCTGAACGCAGCGGCAGCGGGGCCTACCTAGTCGCAGGTGCGCTGCTCGTGTCAGCAACACTCAGGCTTAGAGGTACCAGACGAAGGCCCTGGCCACGGCGTCACGGGTATCTGCGGAATTCCGAGTGCATTCGTCCAACTGCCCGAGCAAGTTCTGCACAATCACCGGAGCCAGTATCGTGATCACGCTCTTCCTGCTCCTGGTCTCGCAAGTCTCCCCTGAGCCCCCCTCATGGGACGCCTCCCTCGCCCCACGCCTCCGCGCCGCCACCGAGGAGCAGCGCGCCCACATCGCCTCCGCGCTCGCTGACCGCGCCCACCTCCTCCCTCTCATCCTCGACCTGGCTCACGATCCCGATCGACGGGTTGCGCGGCCCGCAGCGGAAGCGCTGCAAGCGCTCTGCCGCAAGTCCACGGCGACCACGCGCGACCTCACGCCGGCGCAGACGGTCGAATGGCTGTCCCGAAATGCTGGCGATCCGGTGCGGTTGGTGGGGCCGGTGCTGCAGGCTCCGGCGGCGGACATGGTGGAGGTGTTGCGGCGGGCGGGTGGGGCGCAGGTGCGGTTGGTGGTGGATCCGGAGGCGTTGGAGCGCGGGGGCCCGGTGCCGTCCGGGGCCGGGGATCTGTTGCGCTGGTTGGCCGCGCTGCAAACGCTACGCAAGCTGCGCAGTGAGGTCTTTGTGGATGCGAACGAGAGTGGGTGGGTGGTGCTGGGGCGGCCCACTGGCACTGACTTGTTAGGTTCATTTGACGCGGCGGAGGCCCCTGCGGAGCGCTGGGCGCGTTGGCGCGAGCGCTGGCTGCGCTTGGCGTACCTGCGTCGCGATCAGCCCGCGGACCCAGCTGTGCGCCGGCGAGCGGCGCGTGCCTTGGCCATGTCCGGTTGGGATCTGGGCTTGGAATGGCTGGCTCATGCGGCCCGTCAAGGGGATGTGGTGGCTGTGGAGGCCTTGTGTTGGGCGGTGGGGGACACGCACGGTGGGCGTGAGTTGGCCCAGCCCGCTGTGCAGGCTCAGTTGATCGACTTGCGCGATCAACTGCTGGCGCGCAGCGCATGGACGGCCGAGGACGCGAGTCGTTGCGCAAGCCTGACGCGCGGGTTGGCGGCGGCGCTGGCTTCCCAATCCGAGGCGGCGCGCGCGTATGTGGCTGCGCTGCCCGAGTCACGCACTCCGCAGGCGCACACGATGCAATTGGAGTTGCTGCGCCAAGTGGCCTTGCGCATTGAGCCGCAGCTCGCGCAGCCGCCGGCCATCGCCGCTGCGTGGGCTAGGCCATCCAGCGAGGCGCCCGTCGAACACGAACTGCAGTTGGCTGCTTGGCGCGCGGCAGCGGCCTTTGGAGTGCGAGCGGAGGAGGCGGTGCTCCAACGTCATGGTGTGCAGCTCGCGCAAGCTCTACGCGGGGCGCGTTTGGAAGCACTGGCGCGTGAGCTCGCACATCAGGTCGGCCTCCTGTCTGCGGTTGCAGGCTTGGAGCCGCACTACGAGACCGGACTGCACTTGGCCGCGGGACGAGTCGATCTGGCGCAGGACGTGCTGCGCAAGCTGACACCTGTGCGTGCGTGTGTGGTGCTGCATCAGCTGTCACAAGAACTTGACGCGGCCAGCATGGCGCACCTGCGTTCGTTACAGATCCAGTCGGCCTGGTGGGACGAGCCAGTGGCACGCGAGCTGTGGCAGCGTTTGCACGGCACGCACATCTGGACGCTGGAGGATCTGCAGGCTCTAGGCGGCGAGCGCGAAGTCTGGGCCGTGCTCGCAGGTCGTCCGGAGCAGACGGCTGCACGGCAGGCGTTGCTAGCTGAGTGGGCGCGCCAACCCGCTCCACAGTTGGCGCGGTCGGTGTGCGCCGATCTGGAGGCGTCAGGACGCCCTGATCTCGCCGACGATTTCGCCGCTGGCTTGGGCCGTGGCGGGGTGGCTCCCGTGGCGACCGAGGTGCAAGGCTGCGTGGTGGATGGCGTGTGGGGGCGGATGTTGCCGCGCTGACATAGGGTCTCGTGAAATAAGCGGATTCCTAGTTTGTGCAATCTTTGTGGCCGTCGCGGCTGCGCCATTGCTTGCGCTTGCTCCGCCGCCGCGCCGTGCACACTCAGCTAGGCCAGTATCCATTTGAGTCTCTCCCCTTGAACGGTCGATCACCTTTGCTAACCCTGTCCCTCCACACGCAATGTCTTCCTCCACCGCCAAATCCGTCGAAACAAAGCCCCTGCTCCCCGCCGAACCGGAGGAAGCACGCAAAGTGCCGATGCAGCGGGAAGAGCTCGTTGTGGCCGTCGCCCCGCGCAGCGGGCATGCCGAGCAGTTCCGCGCCTTGCGCAACTCGCTGGTGGCCCTCAACCCCGAAAGTGCGCCGCGGTCGATCGTGTTGACGAGTGCCGCCGCAGGTGAAGGCAAGACGGTGGCGACGCTGAACCTCGCCTTGGCTTTGGCCGAGATGCCTGGTGCGCGCGTGTTGGTCGTGGACGCGAACCTGCACCAGCCGTCGGTCGAGTCTTACTTGGGGCTGCAACGCCGCCAAGGGCTGTGTGACTTGTTGGATGGCTCGTGCGCGCCGGATCGCGCCATTCGTCAGACCTCGGTCGACAACGTCTCCGTCTTGGGTGCAGGCTCTTTGCCGAACAACCCGTCGGTGGTGCTGGGCTCCGATCGCATGAAGTCGCTGCTCGCGACTCTCAAGCGCCAATACTCATGGGTGCTGATCGACACGCCCGAGGCTTCCAGCATCAGCGACGCCAGCATGTTGGGCGCGCTCGTGGACGGCATCATCTTGGTCGTGCGCTTGGGCGAAACGCCGCGTCACTTGGTCGAGCAAACCCACAACACGCTCGAGAGCCTCGGTGGCA